>NZ_BRCD01000025.1:0-54584 GCF_023707945.1 Sporosarcina sp. NCCP-2331 | reverse complement strand
AGGTTCATGTTGTCGCGCTTTCGTAAGAGGCAACTTTTTAATAATACCAAATCGCTGTATTGTTGTCAACACTTTTGTTTAACTTCTTTTAAAGTGCTTTTTCAGCTGAGTTGCTGTCTTGCAAATGCGACGCTTATTAATATACCATCGTTCTTTTTATAATGCAAGCCTAATTTGAATTACTTTTATATTTTCTCGATATTTCATTATTGAACATAATAAAACAGCTCCGACATTTGCAGTCAGAGCTGTTCAGATCAGTCTTTAGAACGCATCTGCGGGAAAAGCAGAACGTCACGGATTGATTGAGAATTTGTTAATAGCATGACGAGACGGTCGATACCGATACCGAGTCCGCCGGTAGGCGGCAAGCCGTATTCAAGCGCTTCAATGAAATCTTCATCCATTTCATGCGCTTCATCATTGCCTTGCTCTTTCTCTACTAGCTGCGCTTCAAAGCGTTGGCGCTGATCGATTGGATCATTCAGCTCAGTAAAAGCATTTGCGTGTTCACGGCGAACGATAAACAACTCAAACCGGTCCGTATAGCGCGGATCTTCAGGATTCTTCTTAGCAAGTGGCGACACTTCTACAGGATGCCCGTAGATGAATGTCGGCTGCACAAGCTCTTCTTCAACTTTTTGCTCGAAGAATTCATTCAATACGTGGCCTGCTTCCATTGAAGGAGTTACTTGAACATTATGTTCCTTCGCAAGTTCGTGCGCCTGCTCTCTTGTCAGCTGCTGCCAGAAGTCTACTCCTGTATATTCTTTTACTGCATCTGCCATATGAAGTCTCTTCCACCGCGGTGCCAAATCAATCTGGTCTTCGCCGTATTGAATGGTCGTTGTGCCGAGAACCTCTTGCGCAATATGTGCAACCAGGTTTTCCGTCAGTTCCATAATGTCGTTATAATCTGCGTATGCTTCATATAACTCAATCATCGTAAACTCGGGATTATGTCGAGTAGACATTCCTTCATTACGGAATACACGTCCGATCTCATAGACCTTCTCCAAGCCGCCAACAATCAGGCGTTTCAAATGAAGTTCAATTGCAATGCGCATGTAGAGTGTCATGTCTAATGTATTATGGTGAGTAACAAACGGGCGTGCCGCGGCCCCCCCGGCAATCGAATGCAGCATTGGTGTTTCAACTTCCAGAAAGCCTTGTCCATCCAGGTAATTACGCATAGATTGGATAATCCGGCTGCGCATGATGAATGTCTCTTTACTTCCTTCCGTTGAAATCAAGTCTAGGTAACGCTGGCGATAGCGCTGTTCAACGTCTTGCAGGCCGTGGAATTTCTCGGGCAGCGGACGAAGTGATTTCGTCAGGAACGTAAAGTTCGTCGCTTTAATAGAAAGCTCTCCTACTTTTGTTTTAAAAATTACACCCTGAATACCGACAATGTCGCCTAAATCCGCCAATGTAAACAATTTATACGCATCTTCACCGATTGCATCCTGGCGTACGTAAATTTGAATCTGTCCGCCTAGATCCTGAATATGCGCAAAACCAGCTTTTCCTTTACCGCGCTTCGTCATAATCCGGCCTGCAATCGTCACTTCATGCTCAGTTTCTTCAAGCTCTTCCTTCGATTGCTCTTCATAAGCCGAACGAATTTCATTTGTCAGGTGAGTACGCTCAAAACGCTGGCCAAACGGATCTAAACCGCCTTCTCGTATATCATTCATCTTTTGGCGTCTCACCAAAAGCTGATCATTCATTTCATCCAAATAGGACATTCCCTTTCACTCCTTATACTTTGGCTCATCTTCTTCTCAGATCCAGCCGTCTGCAACTATTGTACACAAATTACCCGCCTAACAAAAGTCCAAATGGTTATCCAGTTTGATTCCATAGAAAAAACTGCCCTATTAAAGAGCAGCTTTATCGTTATACAGCCGGCAAGCTCAATCCTGCTGCAAGAACTCCCCGGCGTTTTGAATCTGTTTCCAGAGGATGACTCCCTCTTCCCTCATAGCCGGCTCTTCGCGATAAAGCGCACCTGTAGAGGGATGCTTCACTTCCGAATTAATTTCAACGAGCGGGACAAGCACGAATGCACGTTCCTGCATGCGCAAATGGGGAACAATTAAATCCTCCGTTTGTATGCTGTCTTCGTTATAAAGCAAAATATCCAAATCAACCGTCCGCGGTCCCCAGCGGATTTTCCGCATTCTGCCGAGTTTGTTTTCAATCGACTGACAGGCACGCAGTAACTCTGCTGCTTCCAATGAAGTCACTAATTCCAGAGCGATATTTAAAAACTTCGCTTGCTCGGTCAATCCAAGCGGCTCCGTTTCGTATACTGATGACACTTTCCTCACCGTAATTGCAGGATGATCATGCAGCAAGCGTACTGCCTGCCTCAAATGATCCAGCCGGTTGCCGATATTTGATCCCAGCGACAGATAGGCAGTCTTCACGCATAGCGCCCCCTTTTGATTTCGACAGCGACAGATGCGTAATGGCCATGAATCGGAGGATCAGGTTTTACCAGTACCACACGCACCCCGTTCACTTTTTCGGCAAAATCCGTCATGATCGTTCCTGCAACTGTTTCCGCAACCGTTTCAATCAGCCGCACAGCTTCCCCCTCCACGATGTTTTTGCACATCTCATATACTTCCGCATAGTTGACTGTTTTCGATAAATCATCAGTCTGCCCTGCATCCGCCAGTTCCACCGCCAATGAAACTGTCAGCCGAAAACGCTGCCCCAACTTGTTTTCTTCCGGCAGCGCTCCATGATAGCCATAAAACTCCATATCATTCAAATGAATATAATCCATGAAATCTCCCCTTTAAGTGCTTACATAGTGAACGCAGTCTTTTTCGTCAGTATATCCATCATTCTGACCATCCTCGCAATTTCCTTTACGTCATGAACGCGCATAATATGGCAGCCGTGTTCGATTCCATAACATACCGTCGCACCGGTGCCTTCCATTCGCTCTTCAACCGGCACATCGAGCACTTTCCCGATCATTCCTTTGCGGGAGGTGCCGAGCAGCACCGGATAGCCGAGATCCGCAATCGCCGGAAGCCCCTGCATCGCCAAGATATTCTGCTCTAGATCTTTTGCAAAACCGATACCCGGGTCCAGCCAGATCATCTCATCCCGAACTCCTGCCGCTCTCGCAATCTCCACACTTTCCTGCAAATCTTGCACAACCGCATTCATGAATGGCAGCTGGTAATCTCTATTGTCCCTGTTATGCATCAAAATAATCGGCACATTATAGCGCGCCGCCACTTCTGCAATCGCCGGTTCGCGCTTCGCTCCCCAAACATCATTGATGATACTCGCCCCAGCCTGAACAGCCGCTTCGGCTACCGCTGCTTTGGAAGTATCGACGGAAATGACGCAGCCGAGCTCTTTTGTCAGCAGCTCGACAACCGGCACAACCCGCTCCAGTTCTTCTTCCAATGAAACAGGCGTATATCCGGGACGTGTTGATTCCCCTCCGATATCAATGATCTTTGCGCCGTCCATCAACATTTGCTGTGCATGACGGAGCGCGGGGTCTTGTCGGCCAAACTTCCCGCCATCCGAAAATGAATCAGGCGTTACATTCAAAATCCCCATGATGACTGTTTCCTCTGCAAAATTCATCGTCGTCTTACCAAATTGGTATGACGTCTTCGCCTTCTCTAACTTCATTACTGGTCACTCACTTTCATTCGGTTGACGGCTTGTTGATAGCTGGTATGTAATCGTTGATAAACAGGCCCTCTATTGCCTAGGTATTCGTTGCTTCCCGTGCTTCGAATTGGCACGATTTCCTGAATTGCATTCGTAACGAACATTTCTTCTGCCGAATCTAGCTCTTGCGGCAGAAACAATCCTTCTTCTGAAGCAATACCGAGCTCATCAACTAACTCCAGCACAAACGCCCGAGTAGTCCCCGGCAAAATACCCGTTTCCAATGAAGGCGTGTAAAGCACTCCTTGCTTTACCCAGAAGATATTGGACGTAATTCCTTCCGCAACAAAACCTTCTTTCGTTACAAAAAGACCTTCCAGCTTCTGCAGTGAAGATAATTCAAGTCTTCCCTTCACATTATTCGCATACTGGTGTGATTTATGCCGCTGTGAACTTTCCGGTTCACTGCGTTTCGTCTGCAGCCATACTCCGTCTTTTTCAGTATGGGCAGGCGGCAACACTAAAGGTTTTTGAAAAATCAGCACGTTGGGTTTTTCGTAATCCATGGGAGCCAGTCCAATATCATGCACTCCCGCTGACACATTCAACCTGAAATAACCATCTTCACGGCCATTCTGCACATATAACAAATAAACTGCCTGTTTGATTTCACTGTCTGTATACGACATATTGATGCGGTATTCCGCAAGCGCCGTCCGCAGCCGCTGCATATGAAGATCAAATAAAAAGATAGTCCCATTATACGTACGGAATGTCTCGAAAAATCCAAGTCCGTACAGAAATCCGTGGTCAAAAGGCGAAATACGCAATTCATCAGACTGCTTCAGCTCTCCGTTCATCCAACAAATCAATGCAGCTGACCCATTACCTGTTCTGCCATCTCTTTCGCCTGCCACAATGCTTTTGCCTTATTGAGCGATTCTTCATATTCCGCTGCCGGCACCGAATCAGGCACTAATCCTGCCCCCGCCTGAATATGAACCATCCCATCCTGAATAAATGCAGTGCGGATTGTGATGTTCAGCTCCATATCGCGGTTAAAACCGATCCAGCCCATTGAGCCTGTATACAATCCTCTTCGCGTTGGTTCCAGTTGTTCAATAATCTCCATCGTCCGCAGCTTCGGATCCCCCGTGATTGAACCGCCGGGGAATACACCGCGGATAATCGTTCCGACATCTTCCGTTGCAGCTGTTCCACGGACATTTGAGACAAGATGCATGACATGCGAGTATTTTTCCACGACCATGAATTCATCGACCTCTACCGTTCCGGGTAAACAGATTTTTTCAAAGTCCTTGCACTCAAGATCAACCAGCATCTTATGCTCGCCCTTTTCCTTCGTGTCCGATACTAATTCCTCCTGCAAGCCAGCATCTTCCGCTTCAGTCGTTCCCCGTTTTCTAGTCCCGCCAATCGGCCGGGTGCTCAGTTCGCCCCCCCGCTTTTTCAACAGCAGTTCAGGCGAACCCGACACCACTTCAAAATCGGGAGCGGCCATATAAGCCATATATGGTGACGGATTGAACGAACGCAACGCTTCATACATTGACAGAGATGTCGCGCGGAGCGGCTTTGATTGGCGGACAGAAAGATTCACCTGCACCACAACACCCTGTTCGATAAATCGCTGCACATCACGTACCATCTCTTCAAATTGCCCGCCTGTTACGGAGACTTCCAACTCTTCTTCTGATACCGAAACATCTGCAGCTTTTCCTGCCGAAAACTGTCGGGCAGCCGATTTCGCAGCTTCCAGCCATTCCAATTCCATACCCGCCAATGAAACTCCGGCATCAGGCAGCGCCATAAAGTAGGCTGTTTCCGTATTCACATCGAGCACAGCCCAACGGTCAAATACATAGAAGTAAATATCCGGTGTCAGCAAGTCTTCATCTGCCAGAGCAGGCAGTGTTTCATAACGTCTGACATAATCATAGCTGATCATTCCGATTGCGCCGCCCTGGAAAGCAGGCAGCTCTTCATCCATCCGCAATTCATACCGCGAAATAAATTCATGAAGAAGCGTAAGCGGATCTTCCCCTTTACGCAATTCTTCCGTACCATCCTTCCATTCTATATGCAGACCCTCCGACACTGCCTTCGCAGTCGCAATCGGATCTATTCCCGCAATGCACATCTCTCCGCCGCGTCCGCTCTCCAATAAAACGTGGCGCTCTTTCTTTGCTGCCAGTTGTTTATAGGAATAAAAGAATTCGTCTCTCGTCATTGAAACGGATGTGTAGGCTGCTGTCTCCATGATGTTTCCCCCTGCATTCGTGTTTATATTTATTTACTTTCATCAATGATTTTCTTCAGGAATTTATCGTCTATGCCGGACACTACGATATCCGTGATGACTCCTTCTGTGTTCAGAATATATGTCGTCGGATATGCTTTTACCCGGTAGGTCTCCACCACCCCGCCGTCTACATCCAATAAAATGGGAAAGGTCAGGCCGTATTCTTCAACAAACTCCTTCGCGCTCTCTTCCTTCTTGACTTCTTTCTTCGTCATATTCACTGCCAGTATTTCCATATTTGATGACTCTTTGTATTCATTATAATAAGTTTGCATATGCGGCATTTCTATGCGGCAAGGCGGACACCACGACCCCCAAAAGTTCAGCATGACTTTCTTTCCGCGGTAATCAGACAGCTTGACCGTCTCCCCGGCAAGCGTGGTCAATTCAAAGTCCGGCGCAAGATCTCCTCTTGCCAGACCGGTCGTTTCACTCACATCACCTGTTCCGCTGTCATCACCTTCAGCAACCCGCCATTCTTCCGGCACGTCTGCCAGCTCATCTTTTGACATATCTTTCATCATGGCACTTTCATATCCCGGAATCCCGCCGGTTTCTTTCTTAATTTCTTGTCTTGTTATGATAACAATCGTGATCATACCGATGATAATCAAAACTGAAATCAACATACCCCACTTCTTCACAGCCATCCTCCTCGTTATGCAACTCACTTATTTTTAATTATACAGATTCTTATAGTCTGACGAAAGTGTAGAGGTTTTAGCTGCTGGAATAAAAAAAGAGCGCAAATGAGCGCTCTCCGGATTATTCTTCATCAAATTGGTAAAGCGGCGTACTCAAGTAGCGCTCGCCGTTGGACGGAATGATCGCCACTACCTTTTTCCCTTTGCCCAGTCTCTTTGCGACTTGCAGTGCAGCTGCAATGGCAGCCCCTGACGATACACCGCCCAGAATTCCCTCTTCGCGTGCAGCGCGGCGTGCGTAATCATATGCATCGTCATTCGAGATTTGAATGATTTCATCGTAAATATCTGTATCCAGCACTTCTGGAACGAAACCTGCTCCGATCCCCTGAATCTTATGCGGTCCCGGTTTCCCTCCGGAAAGTACAGCTGAATCTTCGGGCTCGACAGCTACAATCTGAATTTCCGGGAAACGCTCTTTCAAAACGCCGCCGGCTCCTGTAATCGTACCGCCTGTTCCAATTCCAGAAATGAATGCATCCACACGGTCGAGCGCATCTGCGATCTCAGGTCCCGTTGTTAAGCGGTGCACTTCGGGGTTTGATTCGTTGTTGAATTGCTGTGGAAGGAACCAGCCATTTTGCTTTGCCAGCTCTTCTGCTTTAGCTATGGCACCTTTCATACCTTCAGCGCCGGGGGTCAATACCAATTCCGCTCCGTATGCACGAAGCAGATTGCGGCGCTCCAGGCTCATCGTATCCGGCATTACAAGAACAGCCTTATATCCTTTGGCTGCTGCAATCATCGCAAGACCGATTCCTGTGTTGCCGCTTGTCGGCTCGATGATTGTGCTGTCTTCCTTCAAGCTGCCGTCTTTTTCAGCTGCTTCAATCATCGCCAGTGCGATTCGGTCTTTAACACTCGAACCTGGATTAAAGTACTCTAATTTCAAATAAACGTCTGCGTCCTCTGCACCTGCTAAACGATTTAATTTGACGAGAGGCGTGTTGCCGACTAAATCAATTACTGAATTTCCGACTTTACTCATAAATGATCCACTCCTAATCCCTAGTAGGTTGATATGTTTTGTTGTTTTAATCATACTATCTTAGTTTTCACTTGTCAATTAAATTATTCAGAGAGTTTCAATCGGCTATCAACCTATTACTTTTTGCCGTAAAACCATTCTGCATCGAACTCTTTCCAGAAGGCTTCCGGACTTATCGATTCAGGCAGCTGTTCCAAAGCCAGCTGACGTTTAATATGGTCTTTTACTTCTTTATAAGTGAAATCACGTTCTTTAATCGTTTCGAGAACGGTGACAACCGCATAAGTGCCATCCTTCAACGCAACCGGCTTGCTCACTTCGCCAGTCTTCAGGCTTTCTGCCGTCTTGACCACTTGCGGATCGACATCTTCGGTTTGTGCGTTCACATAACCCAGATCCCCGCCCAAATTACCAGAGGAAAGATCAACTGACCGCTCTTTTGCGAGTGCAGAAAATGCAGAACCGTCCTTCAGTTCATTGGTTACTTGCTTTGCTTCCTTTTCGGTAGAGGAAATAATGACCGATGTGCGATAGGCAGGCAGTACATGAAAGAACACCTCATTTTGCTCAAAATACTTTTTGATAGCGCTTTCCTTAATCACTACATCTTTCGTCAGCACTTTCTCCAAAATTAGCTCACTGCGAATTTGATTCCTCGTTTGTTCCGTATCAAGTCCCGAATGCTGCTGGCCATCAACCGATGTAATGAGCGCAAGCTCCAGATCAATTTCTTTATCCGATACTTTAATGCCATATTCATCAGCGGCAGCACTCATCACCCGGTGATTCACCAAATCTTCGAGAACTTCCCTGCCTACCTGCTGCTCCATCGCCGACATCCATTCCGCTCTGGTGATCGGCTCACCCGCTACAGAAGCCACTTCTTCTGTATCTGCAGCAGGAGAACGATCCGTTAACAGCCAATGAAACAACCAAAAAACATTCATTGCAAAAAGTATACCTAATAACGCGATGAAGGGTTTTGTCTTCAGCCTCTTTTTTTGAGGAGCCGGTACAGGCTCAGTCGGCCGATTGAATCTCATCGATATACCCCTTCAGCTCTTGCTCCGAATACTGATATCTTTCCAGGCAGAAATGACATTGTGCTTCAGCGCCGTGATCTTCGTCAATCATCGCTTGAATCTCTGCAGCGCCAAGGCCGGTTATCGCTTCGCCAAAACGCTCCTTCGAACACTCACAGTCAAATTTTACATCTACTTTATCCAAGAACTCTACATTTTCCTTGCCTAATACTTCCGCAAGGATTCCTTCAGGAGTAAGGCCCTGATCAATCAGTGCAGATATCGGAGACATATTTGCAATCTTATCTTCCAGAAGTGAAATAGTTTCATCCGTAGCACCCGGCATTACCTGAATGATAAAACCTCCCGAAGCTTTCACCGTGTTATCCGGATTCACCAGCACACCCAGCGCTACAGCGGAAGGCACTTGTTCAGAGACCACAAGATACTGCGTGAAGTCTTCTGCTATTTCCCCGGAAATAATCGGAACCTGCCCCGTGAAATAATCCTTCAACCCTAGATCTTTGACAATTGAAAGTGTTCCTTCAGTACCGACAACTCCGCGCACGTCTAATTTGCCTTTTTCATTTAGCGGAACATGCGTCTGCGGATTCGTGGCATAGCCGCGCACTTCGCCGTGAGCATTGGCATCTACCACAATTGGACCAAGCGGACCGTTGCCTTGAATTTTGACAGTCAGTTTGTTATCACCTTTCAGCATCGCACCCATCATGACAGATGCCGAAATCGTACGGCCAAGTGCCGCTGTTGCAGTCGGCCACATCTGATGACGCTGCTGAACTTCTCCTACTGTATCTGTAGAACGCACTGCATATGCCCGGATCACTCCATCAAATGCAAGCGCCTTTACTAAATAATCTGTTGACATGTTCTTCACTCCTATTACAGATTTCTTTCATATATGAGATGCAGCCCTTTAAGTGTCAAAAAGTTATCCACTACATCAATGATTTTTGTTTCTGTAGATATCAGTTCTGCCATTCCGCCTGTCGCAATGACGGTCGGCTCCAGATTGCTTTCTGCTTTCATCCGGTTGACGATGCCCTCGACCTGTCCTACATAGCCGAAGACAATGCCCGCCTGCATAGCCGCCACTGTGTTTTTACCTACTACATGTTCCGGACGTGTCAGTTCTACACGCGGCAATTTGGATGCACGGTCAAACAATGCTTCCATCGAGATTTTAATTCCGGGAGCAATGGCACCTCCCATATATTCACCATGTTCATTGACAAAGCAGTACGTTGTGGCGGTACCGAAATCAACAATAATAAGTGGGCTTCCATAATCACGGATAGCAGCGACTGCATTCACGATGCGGTCGGCTCCGACTTCCCGGGGGTTTTCATACTTAATATTTAAGCCCGTCTTTACACCGGGACCTACAATCATCGGTTTCTGATTGAAATACTTTTTGCACATCTGTTCTAACGGAAACATAACAGGCGGGACTACAGAAGAAATAATGATCCCTGTAATGTCTTTGAATGACAGACCGACGTGCTGGAACATCGCTTTAACTTGCATTGCGTATTCATCTTCCGTCTTATGGCGATACGTTTCCATCCGCCAGTGATGTTTTAATACGTCTCCTTCATATACACCTAAAACAATATTGGTATTGCCCGTATCTAATACTAACAGCATAGTCGCTTTCCTCTCTTGCTCTGACTTTTCCCACACATCATACCATAAACAATCATCGTTTATACACGCTGATGATTGGTGTATTTCATCACGGAATTCGCTGCCCCGAAAATAAAACCTGTCATAAGAAAACAGCCGACTGCTATATACAGTCGGCTGTTGTTACGCTTAATCTCTGCGTTCCTCATCAATGGAAGGGAGCGTTTTGCTGCCCGTTCCGCCTTCACTCGGCAAATCTCCTGTAGACGGATCTTGCGGAGCACCCGTTACGTCCGGATTTGCATTAGGTGTTTCATCCGAATCATTTTCCGGCGTTTCAGCAAGTTTCGGAGTCTCCTTATCAGACTCTTTCACTTCTTTCGTGCCGCTATTATTTTCGTATGATCTTTCAGGCAAGACGCCATGGTCTTTCAAGTGATTGATTTGTTCTGCATCAAGCGTTTCGACTTCCAATAAAGTCGTAGCGATCAGATCAAGCAAATCCCTTTTTTCTGTCAAGATTTGTCTCGTGCGTTCATATTGTTCTTTAATGATTACTTGCATCTCAGAATCAATTTCGTATGCAATCGTTTCAGAATAGTTCTGCTCGGAGTTGAAGTCACGTCCAAGGAATACCTGGCCGCCCTGCGTCTGTCCGAACTGCATCGGTCCAAGCTTATCGCTCATTCCGTATTCTGTCACCATCGAACGAGCGATGCCTGTAGCACGCTGGAAGTCATTATGCGCCCCGGTCGATACTTCACCGAGCACGATTTCCTCCGCTACACGTCCGCCTAAAAGACCCGCAATTTTATCGAGAAGCTCAGGCTTTGTCATGAAGTAACGATCTTCTTTCGGAAGCATGACTGCGTATCCGCCGGCCTGCCCGCGAGGAACAATGGTTACTTTATGGACGATTTCCGCGTCATCGAGCATTAACCCCACAACCACGTGGCCCGCTTCGTGGAATGCAACGATGTTTCGTTCTTTCTTCGAGATGACACGCGTTGTCTTCGCCGGACCGGCAATGACACGATCCGTCGCTTCATCAATATCAGACATATCGATCTTCGTCTTATCTCTTCTCGCCGCCACAAGAGCAGCTTCGTTCAATAAGTTCTCAAGATCCGCACCAGAGAATCCTGGAGTACGCTGGGCAAGAGCTTTCATATCGACGGTATCATCAAGCGGTTTATTGCGTGCGTGAACCTTCAATACAGCTTCTCTTCCTTTTACATCCGGACGGCCAACCGTGATTTGACGGTCAAAGCGTCCCGGACGAAGAAGTGCCGGGTCCAAAATATCCGGACGGTTTGTCGCGGCAACGATAATAATTCCTTCGTTTCCTTCAAATCCATCCATTTCGACCAGCAACTGGTTCAATGTTTGCTCACGCTCATCATGACCGCCGCCTAAGCCGGCTCCACGCTGACGTCCAACTGCGTCAATTTCATCAATAAAGATAATACAAGGTGCATTTTTCTTGGCATTCTCAAACAAATCACGAACTCGGGAAGCACCGACACCTACAAACATCTCAACGAAATCAGAACCTGAAATCGAGAAGAACGGCACGCCTGATTCGCCTGCAACCGCACGCGCAAGCAATGTTTTCCCTGTACCCGGAGGTCCCACAAGCAAAATACCCTTGGGAATCCGTGCACCCAATTCCACAAACTTGCTGGCATCTTTCAAGAAGTCCACGACTTCTTCAAGCTCAGCTTTTTCTTCATCTGCACCTGCTACGTCATTAAAACGTACTTTCTTTCGATCGTCGGTCTGCAGTTTCGCTTTACTCTTTCCGAAGTTCATCACTCGGCCGCCACCGCCGCCTTGTGACTGATTCAATAGGAAGAAGAAAAGAATAATAATGATGATAAATGGCACAAGTCCTGTGAAGAAGGATACCCACGCGCTGGTTTCAGCCGGCTTCAGGATCTCAATTTCAGTCTTTGTGGTATTAGCGATCTCTTTAATACCGTCCATATCATTACTCGGAATGTTGGTTACGAATGTTTCTCCTTTTTCGTAGCCTTCCATTTCCCCTTTTACTTCAAACACGAGCTGTAACGGCTGAAAAGTAGCGTTTTCAACTTTTCCCTGCTCCAGCGCCTTGACAAATTCGTCATACCGAATCGGTTTCATCTTCGGATTTGGATTATTTAGCGAACTGAAAATCCCCATGATTGCAAGGAAAATCAACCCATATAAAAGAAAGTATCGAAGTATTCGATTCATCCCAAGCCTCCTCATCTCATTCAACAGAAAACTAAACAGAAAACTATTGTAAATTTTAACATAGATTAACACGACTCTACAATGAAAATGCCTTCATGGAAAAAGGCTTTCAAACTGGTCAGTCTGCATCCAGTCGGAAAGCGTTAAAAAGAGTAAATTTCTTTTTTCAGCACACCAATGTATGGCAGGTTCCGATACTTCTCCGCATAGTCGAGTCCGTAGCCGACAACGAATGCATCCGGAACGATGAAACCTACATAATCTGCCTTCAGATCCACTTTGCGGCCTGTCGGTTTATCCAGTAAGGTTACAATTTTGATGGAGTTGGCTTTTCTATATTTAAATAGTTCCACTAAATAATTCAATGTCTTGCCACTGTCTATAATGTCTTCAATGATCAGTACATCGCGTCCTTCTACACTTGTGTTCAAGTCCTTGACGATTTTTACTTCGCCTGAGGAAACTGTTGCATTGCCGTAACTAGATACGTCCATAAAATCCAATTCAATATACGTATCAATCCGTTTGATCAAATCGCTCATGAATGGCAGTGCACCTTTTAGGACACCGATTGCCAGCGGGAACTTCTCTTGGTACTCTTCCGTTAGAGTAGCTCCGAGTTCCCGAACCTTTTCTTGAAGTTCTTCTTCTGATATTAACACTTGCTCGATATCTTGTGCGATCATCGGCTCGTCCCCTCCATTTTATCTGTTTTCGCCTTCTCGCGTAATCCATATGTATGACTCGCCTTCCGGCCGGGAAGATGAAAACATCTCACCGTACCGAACATTCGGCACCGCACATACGATACCGCTTGCCGTTGTAAGAACCGGCTGCCGCTGTCTTTGCGCCATTCCAACTTTTTCATCAATCAGTAATCTTGAAACACGTTTTGCATGAGACATGCCTTTGACAAGTAAACGATCGCCGGATTCTCGGAGACGCACCGTCAGCGGCAGTTCAGAGGCGGGCAATTGGAAGTAGCGCACTTCATCTGAAGATCGGAATTGCTCGATCATGTGCGCTTCGGTATGCTGCCAATAAAACTGAACACTTCCCCAAGAATGCCAAGTTCCTTTTGACAGTACTTTTGGACGAAGAGGGGCTGTATCCGTATACGTTTTTGTAACTAGCAGTTTATCATATTCTCTAACAAATCGGTAGCCATATGCCAAATCCATCGTACTATTTCCAGCGGAATTGCAAATGTGCTGCAACAGCTCATCCACTAATGTAGAACGCCGCTCCGCTTTGACGATTTCCTGGCTGGGAAGACAACTTAATAGTAGTTGAATCACTCGCTTTTGTAAAGCTTGGGGTATAGCCAGAAATGCCTTGCGGTCAAAAGAAGGAAGCTGTTCATCAGTATAAGCTGCAATTGCCTGCCAAGACTGCAGCGCGAGTTCCTGCAGGAAATTTTCTTCCGCTTGGCGCTGTACGGTTAATTGGACAGCACCCGCTGCTACCGAAGGGTTTTCTTCCGTTAAAAACGGCACTACCTGATGACGGATGCGGTTCCGTAAATAATCATCCTTTTGATTGCTCGGATCTTCTCTGAAAGTAAGATCGTGATAAGCGGCATACTCATACAGCTCATTCTTTTTTAAGGGAAGGAAGGGACGAACCACGCTCCCTTGATGGAATGGCCGCTGCAAGGGCATGCCGTTCATCGAGCGGCCTTTAGTTAATTGGATCAGCAATGTCTCCAGTTGATCTTCTGCATGGTGAGCGGTTGCTAAGATAGAAAATCCCTGTTGTTCCATCGTTTTCGTAAAACATTTATAACGCTCTTCTCTGCACAGCATCTGTACATTTCCCCCGCTGTTTTTCACCAGCGACGGAATCGGAACCTTCTCGGAGTAAAAAGGCAAATGAAATTCCTTGCACAGCTGTTCTACCGCATATGCATCTTCAGCCGACTCTTTGCCGCGAAGCATATGATCGATATGAATTGCGCCCGCTTCAATAGAAAGCGTCTGCCTGTGAGTTGCCAAAAAATGCAGCAGCGCAATCGAATCAACGCCGCCTGAACAAGCGACAAGCACACGTGAATTGGGAGGAATCAACGTTTGTCTACCGATGAATTCCAATACTTTCTGCGTCAAACTTTTCATGATTCTCCCCCTCTGTCTCTATCCTACCATCTTTTTCTGTGAAATAATCCTTGGTTTCTTATTTACGCTGTACCATTTCGGCAGCACATGATCAATTTTCATTACCAGGATTGTCCGGTCGTCATCGATCGATTCAAATGTCCGTTCCATCTCGGCCATGACCTGATCTGCAATCGTCCGGCAATCCAGTTCCTTGTATCGTTCGATTGTCTGCTCGAGAACCTTCTCCTGTGCTTCCAGAGGAATTTCTCCGTTAAAGATACCGTCTGTCATCATCACCAGAATATCCCCTGACTTCAATTGCTCCTGTTTCGCTTCTATCGAAAAGGACGGCAGGAAGCCAAACGGCACGTTCTTGCTGTCCAGACGTATGCACTCATCTCCCCGCTTAATATACGTGCTCATCGAACCGGCTTTCCACGACCACAGCCTGCCTTCCTGCAAATCAATCAACGCCAGATCAAGCGTCGCGTACATATCATCCAGTCCGTTCAGCGCCATCATATAATGCAATGTATGGATGGCAGTTTCTGGGTCCATATTCTGCCCCAGACATTCACGCATCAGACGGATCACTTTCCTGCTCTCGTGATAGGCATTGAGGTCTTGTCCCATCCCGTCAGATAACAGCACAGCATACAGGCCATCATGAATTTTAAACACTTCATACGCATCACCCGCCTGGAATGTTCCTCCGCCGGCCGTCGTAACAATATCATAATCCAATGAAAAACGAACGGCCGAACTGAATGTCAGCTGCATATGCGGGAACGGAAACGGCTGATAGACTGACTTTGAAATATAAATCGGTTCCTCATACATTTGTTCCAATATAGGCAAAATTAAATACTCTCCTACCGTTGTCTCCGTTTCGAAATCCGCTTTCTTCTCTGGAATTGATATGACTACTTTGCAGGAACCTCTTTCTTCAGACAGTATATCCACTTGGAAAAATTCCACTCCCTGCGCCTGCAGACGATTTGCCAGCTCCTCTTCCGCCATTTTATACGTCGTCAGATCCTCCTTCACTTCCCGCATCACTTTTTCTATATGTGTGCTCATATCACGCAACTGCAGTGCAAGCATCTTCCTTCCATGCTGCAGCTGCCCCATTAACAGACGGTTTGTTCCGTGCTCTTCCAATTCATTGAGCAGTCCTTTAAAACGCAGACATTTAAACTTCATCTTCTCTTCTACACGCAGACGGGCTGCTTTTTTCGTTGCGGAATAAGTCGATTCCCATTCATTCACTAACCCCGCCATACTGCTGTCCTCACTCTCCCAGCACTTTTTATAGCGAAAACAGGATTGACAAATAGACGGCACCGAGTCTGTGGCGGCGATTTCCTCTTCGGGAGAAAAACGATCATTGACGAGCGTCGACATAAAATGAGCAAACTGCTGAAACTCTTCCAGCTGACCGTCTAATTTATCCGCCAGCCATTGCTGACGTTTCTCTGAGATCCCTTCCTGCTTTGGTAAGAACACTTGGCGGATCTTGTTCATTCGGCGCGAAGGAATGAAGAAAAACAGCCCGGCCGCGACGCCGATTGTTGCAAAATGCACTGTATCCAGCGGCAAAGTCGCATCGTACAGCAAGAAAAAGACCGATACAAATAAACTTCCTGTCACAATTCCTATTTTCCCAAACCTTTTCAGACCACCCGCAAGCAACCCTGTCATCCCGTAGAGCGCCATCATGCCGGTAAACGCCAAATCGGAAACACCTATAATTAACGCGATAATCATACCAACTGTTGTGGCAAATGGAACGCCGCCGACCATGGCGGCTACATAAATAGCCAGAAATAAAAACACACCTGCCACCGAGACGTAGCCGAGCTGCAGACCGCCCATCCCGGTCGTCGCAAGCGCCCCTACTATACAAATGGCACTTACCTGCTCAGGATTCCAAGGGCCGTACAGCAGCCTTTCTATAGAAGGAAAGGCGAGCAGCATGAAGACAGTCATGAACAGTGCAAGCAGCGCTTCCAGCCCGATTGACAGCTGCACCGTCACCGGCGGGCTCCCGCTGTACATAATAAGCTGCCAGATGATCTGCGGGATGATCATGCAGCCTGCCACAGCGAGCGGTATTGATTTCTTTACAAACGGAGACTTGATTGCCGTATGAAACAGCAGCAGCTGTGCCAGATGGATAACGGCTTGTCCCATTCCTAAAAACGCACTTCCGGCCATCCCTCCGATGAATACGTAAATCAGATGCTGTCGATAACGTACAGCGGCCAGCGCCCAGATCGATAAGAAAAATGGAACCGCCATGTCGAATACTACTGCCTGCGACAGAAAGAAGGAGCCGATCAAGAAAAGGAACGCAGTCAGAAAATAGACTTTTCTGTTCATCAGTCCCTGCCATGCCACTCTGAACTGTTCGCCAAACGGTCTCTCCATATTGTCAATCATCTTCATTTCCCATACCCCCTATGTTCTCTTACTAGCAACTATACATGGGGTTCCCAAGAGATTTTGTAACATTGTGACAGCTGGTTTAAAAAACATTTCGACGTAATCCGGTTGTTTTTTTCTTTTTTCCAAAGAATTGTTGACACTTCTTGCTTTGCCTTGTATGATAAAAGACGTTGCGCTCGAATTACATTATTTGAATGTGCAGCAAATACGTCTTGGCGGTGTAGCTCAGCTGGCTAGAGCATTCGGTTCATACCCGAAAGGTCGTGGGTTCGACTCCCTCCGCCGCTATATATGTAAGATCCTCCTGTCTATGCAGGAGGTTTTTTTTGTTTAAAATTTATAAAGGCCGGGGCATCCTGCTTTGTCTATTGAGGTCGCAAATGTGCGGCGGGCGGCTGGTTTGGTTCGTTGGGATACCGGTTTGGCGCGCGACAGCAAGCGAAAGGTGCGCTGCCGGGGGGCTTTGGCTCGCTTCCAGCCTTCATTCGCGCGCTGAGGCGCATTATTGGTGCGTTCATACGTTTTAACATGGCGGCAGAACTTGTCGGTGATCATGAAAAATCTGTTTGCGCTCATGGATGGGGCTGCGTGATCATTCAGCCCGGCCAGCGGCTCATGCGGACAGTCGGTGTGATCATATCCGTTGCCCAAGCGCTCATACAGCCTTCATTCGCGATCATAGCTGCCGGGTTACTTTGACGAATTCCTTTCCCATTGCTTATTTCATAGCACAAAAAAACTGCCTGGAAAGTGATCGTTCACTTTTCGGGCAGCCCCATTATATATAAACAACTTAAGTGTTTGAAACAGACAGCAAGTTACCCTCTTCTTGCTCCTCGACCGCCGCGTTTAGATTCTGTCGCTCTCTTCAAGGTAGTTAGACGTTCTTCACTGTCCTTCATGAATTTTGCCATTTTCTGTTCAAAATTCTCTGGTCGCTCAAAGCTCGGTTTGCTGCCTGGACGAGGTCTTTGTGGACGTTGTGGACGCTGAGGACGTTCTGACTCAGGTTTTGCTTTACGGATGGAAAGACCGATTTTACCGTCTGCCCCCACATTCATCACTTTTACTTCTACCATATCACCGACTTTTAGATGGTCATTTATATCTTTGACGTAATTGTCAGCTACTTCACTAATATGGACTAATCCTGTGGATCCGTTCGGTAACTCAACAAATGCCCCAAAATTTGTGATCCCGGTTACTTTACCTTCTAACTTGCTGCCTACTTCAATTGACATAAAAAAAATGCTCCTCCTTAAGTTTTAAGCGGCCCGTAAGCCTATCAACCATATTGGCAGTGCCTGTTTTTTACAGGCTCCTACCTATATTATAGCCAACAAAAAAAGAGTGTCAATACGACTACTCTTTTCTCGTCTCTTTTTCTGACGATTTCTTCTTGTCAGGAATGGAAAATATGATCTCGTTAGATTCAGAAAGGAAGTATTCTTTACGCGCCAGTTTCGCGATATATTCTTCGTCATCCAACTTAGCCAGCTGCTTATTCAATTGTTCCTGCTCAGCCTCTAAATCCTTTAGTGTCGCAATCGCTTCGGTCTTTTCCTGTTCTTTCGCTGCCAATAACTTCTTCTGGCCGGAATACATATTGAATAAACTTCCAAACACTACGCACGTCAAAACGGCGAAGACAATGAGACGATTCCGCAGCCTCTTCTTTTGTGCCAGTTTCCATTTTTCTTTTTTCTGCATGGAGCGCACATATTCAGTTTCGATTGATGTAACATTCCGAGATGCCGGCTTCTGTGATTTGTTCATGGCGCACACACCTTTCCTGCTCTTATACTCTATTGTTCTCTATTATATAGCACTCTACCTTTTTTTTGAAGGAATTTCCCGGTCTTCTTAGCAAATCGGACAGCCGGCCAGCTGACAAATGTCAGAATGGAGATCAAAGCTTGGACGATTCGCTGAATGATAAAGATGACCAAGCGGATGAAATACCAAACAGGACGGATGACCAACAGCAGTATCAGTCTTCCGGCAAACCGGAACGGATAATGAAATAACGCCGCATACAGCAGCATGCCGCTGACCTGCGCAATAGGGTCGTACATCCGCCAGGCCCCTTCACGTACGATCAGCAAAACCCAAAATGCACCGATCCCGAGCAGCACCCAGATGACCAATTCAAACCAGAATGCCCGCCTGCGGATCCAGGATCGTTTATCACAGGCAGCAATGACTGTGCCGAATAAATCCATGACGGCTCCCGCCAGGATTCCTGCTCCAATCATTGCGAGTAAGCTGAAGAATTGGACGGATAGACTCATCCGAATAATTTATGGAGAAAGTTTCTTGAACCGGCTTCTTCTTCATCGTACTGCAAGGTCTGAACAGAGCCTTCGAGTGTCAGCAAGCCCTTGTCCACATCCAAATGTACAATGCGCAATTCCTCCCCGCGGATTTGCAGCATTCCCTGCGAAGTACGTACGAGAAATTCCTCTTGGTCGAACCGGTCAATTGTTTTTACAGACGTGAGATCCATTCTTTTGCGATTGCGCATGGTCACTACATGATCTCCTGTTGGAATGGTATACGTAGAACTGTCAGTTTGAATTTGCATATGCGTCCCCCTTTTCTAGTGCGTTCCCCATATCATATGCAGCGGGCTGGGCAAACATTACAAAAGGTTTAGAAGGTTGAAACCGGGTTACAGTATGGGATTTGCGCTTCAGCCGGTACGCTTTCCGGAGGGTCCTCCTGCCAATCTTTTACCTGCAAACTAAAAAGACAGCCAAAACACAGCTGTCTCCTGCTTCAATGCCTATTCAATCCTCATCATCCACAAACTCGGGATCCACTTTGTCCAGGCGCTCTTCGCTGACGATGGTGTACATGCCTGCTGCGTCTTCTTTTTTCGTTGAGGCTTTTAGTTCATTAACGGTTGCGGTCACAATCTTCTGGCCGAAACGAATCGCCAGCTCGTCACCCGGTTTTACATCTGAAGCCGCTTTTGCCACTTTTCCGTTGATGGTAATCCGTCCTTGGTCTGCCACTTGTTTCGCTAATGTACGGCGCTTGATCAAGCGGGATACTTTTAGAAATTTATCCAGTCTCATGTAGTTTCTTCCTCTCGTTTGGCCTGCTGCCAGAATTCTTCTAACTGTTCCAATGTGTAATCGGAAAATCCGCCGCTTCCTTGCCGGACACTTTGCTCAACATATTGAAAACGGGATTTGAATTTTTCATTGGCGTGCCACATGGCTTCTTCAGGTGAAATTTTCAGGAATCTGGCAATGTTGACGATTGTAAACAGGACATCGCCCAGCTCATCAAGCTGACGGTCTTTATCGCCGTTCTCCACTTCTGCCTGAAACTCTTTCCACTCCTCTTCGAACTTCGCAAAAGCCCCTTCCCTGTCAGGCCAGTCAAAGCCGACTCTGGCAGCCGCTTTTTGATAATTGAACGAAGTCAGCAAAGAGGAAGCGTAACGTGCCTGATCTTCCAACAAAGAATCAAGCTGCGGCTTTTCCTGTTCTTTGATTGCCTGCCAATTCGTCAGTACTTCTTCCGTTGTATCTGCTTCTGTCTGTCCGAAAACATGAGGATGACGGCGAATCATCTTGGAACCGATCGATTCAAGCACGTCTTCCATGGAAAAGTATCCGCTGTCCTCTCCAATCTGCGCATGCAGAAAGACTTGCAGCAACACGTCTCCGAGCTCTTCAATAATCGCTTCATCGTCTTCCTCGTCAATCGCCTGAATTAATTCATACGATTCTTCAATCAAATAGCGTTTCAGCGTCTCGTGGGTCTGTTCACGATCCCACGGACAGCCGTCAGGCGCGCGCAGAGCCGCAATAATCTCTCTGAATGAACTCCACTCTTTCAGACGCTGCTCACGCTTTACAAGTGGCGGTACGTAGATCGTCGTAAGATTATTCAGCGCAACGGCGCGGTCCAGTTCAAACAGCGGCACGGCAGTCAGTTTCTCATCTGCAGAACCGGCAGCTGTCACAATGGTCACCACGTGCTCGTCAGGATACTTTTCCATCAGCGACAGTTTGACGTCAGACGCAACGAAGGCATCATATACTTGTCCCACTAACACATGCTGGTCCATTCGAATATCGTCGCGCTTTACATCAGTGCCGTCGAGCAGCTGGAAGCCTTCAATCGGATCAATGCGCAAAGCAGTGAAAATGGGATCCAAAAAGCTGCTGCCGCCTGCTATCTGCAGTTCAACCTCGCCAGCCTGCTCTTTTTCAATCAACAACTGCACCGTTCTCTCCGCCACAAGCGGATGGCCCGGCACTGCATACGTAACCGGCTGCTCTGCACTCATTTCAAGCAGCTTTTCGACAATTGTCTGATAGACATCTTCAAATGAATCATTCGCTTCATAGACTGCATCAAAACTTTCCATTTGCAGACCTTCTGCGCGCAGTTCGCCTACAACAGGATGCTCTTCAGTTCTGATGACCAGATGTTCGGCCTTCTGTAATAAACGGTAAGTGCCGAGCGTCAATTGCTCCAAGTCGCCTGCACCCAGTCCGATCACTGTAATTTTCTTCACATGCTTCACCTTCTATTTTTAGTCAGCCATAATTGTACTGCAGCCAGCCGTTTTCCGAAAGGCAGCAAGTACCATTCTCTTTCCTTCATTATACGTGATTTCAATACGACGAACAGGAATATGATTGCTCCGATCGTAACGGACGTCATAGCTGTCATGGTTGCTTGCAAGCGTGAAGGCAGCCAATCAAACAGCCAAATATCTGAAAGCAGCATCCAAGGAATCAGCACCGCCGCCATTGCACCCGCCGCACCCAGCAGCACCGTGTAAAATCGTCTCGGGGCCAGGGAGAATCTCCAATAGCGCTTAAAATAGATCACTAATAAAATGGCCACTGCTGCAAAAGCCGCAGCTCCCGAGATTGCAGCGCCTTCAATCCCATACTGCCGGACTAGGTATGGAGTCGACGCTGATTTGATGACGACACCGATCAGCATCAATAACAACGGCCCCCGTACTTTTCCGCTTCCCTGCAAAATGGCGGTCAGCGGCAGGATGATCGACAGCCATAAGATTTGGATACAGAATATGATGAGCGCTGCAGAGCCCGTCCGTGTTTCAAACAGCATTTCATTGACGTAAGGAAGCACTAGCGCAAGTCCTACCGTAGCGGCCCAGCCGAATAAAATCGATGTGCGAAACGTCAGACTGATGAAAGGAAGCGCACTATTTCCGTCTTTTTTCGCAGCATGATGAGCAATCAAAGGGACGAGGGCGAGCGCTAATATAGAAGCCAATAAAATCCCCATTTGCGCAAGGGGCTGACCCCGGTCGTACACACCTTTCATTGCCATTGCTGTCTCGCTCGCAATTCCTGTTTCAACAAGTGCATTATAAATTGTAAACGAGTCGATCAGCTGGAAAACGAGCAATATCAGGGAACTGGCACTGACGCTGATACTAAGCGTTGTCAGGTCCTTCACCACATGCCACGGTTTCACGAAAACCAATGGCGCCCTCTCCCGCCGCAAAAAGAACCAGGTTAGAATACATACACCCGCCGCTTCTCCGGCAACCGCTGCCCACATCGTAATCTCCCCTATTTTATAAAGAGAAGTCCCGGCCTTTACCGCAATCCACGTCCCCGCCAGAACGATGACCACCCGCAGCAGCTGCTCTGATACATTTGAAATCGCCACGGGTATCATCCGGCCTTCCGACTGGAAAGTTCCTTTGAGCACAGCAAGAAACGGCAGCACTAAAACAATATACGCGCCCGCCTGCAATACAGGGGCTAACGCAATATCACCCATTACTTCTGCAAAAAAAGCCGAGCCTGCACGCAGCAGCAGGAAAATCATTCCTGACACAATAAGCAGATAGGCAAGGGATATACGCAAGATTCCGCGTGATTCACCCGGCCCTTTGCTTTCTGCCAGCATTTTCGATACCGCCACCGCAAAACCCGATGATGTCCAGACAATGAAAATCCCGATGAACGGATAGACTTGCTGATAAATATAGAACCCTTTATCTCCCACCAGATTCTGAAAAGGCACTCGATAGACTGCGCTCAGTACTTTGACAATAATTGCTGCAATCGTCAAAATGGACGCACCTTTCATAAACGACTTCATATTCCATTTAGTCAATGCCATACATGTGCCTCTTTCATTCGATAATGGTTACTAGTATACCATTTACCCGAGCTGTTAGAAGAGACGGGTGCATGCGATCAGTAATATGATAACACCGCTCATGAACGTGCCAAATTGTCCGACAGTCATCCTGCCGATCCGCAAGCCTGACAGTTTCACTCCTAATGCGACGCCTATCCAAAGAGTTAGATAGCTCCCGGCAGCTGCCGAAAGGGCGATAGCGAGCGCTGACAGTTCCAGAAGCCCTGCCCCGATGCCATTCGTCAGTGCATTGGCAGACAGCGCCACCCCCAACAACAGTGCCTCACCAAGACTAATATGGGATGAACCGTCAAAATCCATCTTTTCCGGTTCATTCAGCACACCATTATTCCTTTTCTTCTGTTGTGAAAGCGCAATTACCATAATCCGCAGCCCGATGACGCTCAAAACGGCAAATGCGATTAGATCCGGCAGTATCCCCGGTAGTAATTCCGCCAGCCAGACACCCGATACAATCCCCAGCAAACTGAAAACAAAACAAATTACTGCAATCAGCAAATTAGATAATGCAGGGATTCGCACCCGCTGGACACCGTATGAAAGTCCAACTCCAAAGTTATCTATACTTGATGAAATCGCGAAGCCTGCGATAAGCAGCCAAGTCATTGTATATCCCTCCAGACTATAGGTTTTATCTTACTATACGTACAGAGGGAAGACAGCGTGTGTGCGTGCAGCAGAGAATACCTCTGCACATAAAAAAACCAATCTTTCATAAATAGTGAAAGATTGGTCGGTATACTCAGTTTTAACGGGTGGGAAGTATGATTTCTTTAGCTACTGACACGTTCGTGCGCATTGCCGCCTTACCTACTTCATGCGCTACAATTGAAGCCACACGATCATCAAATGGATCAGGGATTATATAATCTTCACGTAAATCTTCTTCTCTAATCAATCCCGCGATTGCGTAAGTTGCCGCAAGCTTCATCTCTTCGTTAATTTCCGTTGCTCTGACATCAAGCGCGCCTCGGAAAATCCCCGGGAATGCCAAGACATTATTTACCTGGTTCGGATAATCGGAACGTCCTGTCGCGATTACGCGGACACCGTATTCTTCAGCCAGTTCAGGTTTCATTTCAGGAATTGGGTTAGCAAGACCAAAAACGATCGGATCAGTATTCATGCTCGCAACTAATTCCTTCGTCAGTAAGTTTGCTACGGAAACACCTACAAATATGTCTGCACCTTTCATCGCTTGCTCTAATGAACCTTCGATTTTGTTACGGTTGGTAATGCGTGACATCTCATGCTTCACACTATTCATGGAGTAATCTCTGCCTTCAAAGATAATCCCTTTAGAATCACACATGATAATGTTTTCAAAGCCCATGCTAAGCAATAGTTTTGTAATAGCTACACCTGCTGCGCCCGCACCGTTCAAAACGATTTTCACTTCATTGGCTTTTTTGCCGACCAGTTTCAATGCATTGATCAATCCAGCACCGACAACAATTGCCGTACCGTGCTGATCATCGTGGAAAATCGGGATATTACATTCTTCGCGTAATCTTTTTTCGATTTCAAAACAGCGCGGAGCGGAGATGTCTTCCAAGTTGATTGCACCGAACGTCGGGCTCATCGCTTTGACTATATTGACAATTTCGTCCGGGTCCTTCGTATCCAGACAAATCGGGAATGCATCAATTCCTGCGAACTGCTTCAGCAATAAAGCTTTTCCTTCCATGACAGGCAAAGCTGCTTCAGGACCGATGTCCCCGAGACCCAGTACAGCAGTTCCATCTGTTACAACCGCCACCAGATTCCCTTTAATTGTATATTCATATGCAAGTGACGGATCTTGTGCAATTTCTACACAGGGTTCAGCAACTCCTGGTGAATACGCCAAACTTAAATCCTCTTTATTTTCCAAGGGCACTTTTGAAACAGTTTCCATTTTTCCGTTGTGGATTTGATGCATGTGTAAAGAAGATTTGTATTGCCTGTTCATAAATATCTCTCTCCCTGTCCTGTTAAATAGTTGGTGGTTCTTGTTGTTAGTGATTATAAACGCATTGACAAAGCAAATACAAGGGGGAATATTCTATCAACTCTAAAAATTGAAAATCGGAAAGCGGTTACATTGCCTTTGTCAAGGCCTTTCTGACAGATGAAAATTTTTTAAAAAAAGTTTTGACTTTTGCTTAATTTCGTAGTATGTGAAATCCTTCACTTTTGATTTGGCTTATGTGAATATTTTCACGTATCACCCATGTGAAAAGCTTCACTTAATCATTTCTGTCATGTGAAATTTATCACATGAGTAGTATGTGAAATTTTTCACCTTATATAGAAGGAAAAATATTCGCTTTTTGGTTAGAAGTTGTCCAATCCTCGGCAAGAACGGAGAAAATCGAAATAAATTAAAGTTCTGTACTAAAAACGTGTGCTTGACTATCCATTTCATCAGCAGTCTGAGATTTGATTGTGAATATAGGGTTATGCGGAAAGAGACCGTTTCCCTGCGTTCCAGGCGGACGCGTTCCGGAGGGCCCTCGGTGAGCCAACTGGTCGCTTCGCTCCCTTTAGTTGTCTCATCCTATCAGGCTGATCCTCCCGGAGTAGTTTTACCGCGGGCTCACACGAAGTGAGTCATGCAGCCGTTGCCGCAGGACGCGGCGAACTTAGGCTGCCTTCCACTCCGGTACACTGGCTGGTGTTTCAATACTTTTTGTGTGAGTAGCGGTATGAGCATAATGTCTGAGACTCTTACGATAGGTGTGGTGTTTCATGCAATACTTAGTATTCTACAAAGGCTCAGACTCTTATGATCAATGCGTTTACAAAGTCGAGAAACGAAAACCATACCACCTAAATTTACACTTTGCAAAAAGCAACATAACATACATTCCCCACACCAGCGTAGGCGCAACTGCGGGGTCGGCCGTTGCTGTGAGACTGCTGGCATGCTCTTCGCCAGTAGGCTCATAGCGTAAGGCAATCCCCCAGCGCCGAAGCGGCTTCAAACTGCAAATTCACACCGTATTTAAGCTTCCTTCAAAGTCGAGTAACGAAACCTGCACATACTAACTCCACAAACAAAAAACTCACAATCCCATTACTCTGGACTGTGAGTTTTCCGATAAAAATT
The DNA here is from genome assembly GCF_023707945.1 of Sporosarcina sp. NCCP-2331. Taxonomy (NCBI): domain Bacteria; kingdom Bacillati; phylum Bacillota; class Bacilli; order Caryophanales; family Caryophanaceae; genus Sporosarcina; species Sporosarcina sp. NCCP-2331. The sequence goes on along the minus strand of NZ_BRCD01000025.1, from coordinate 28,199 downwards.
TGACACAATAACCGCATCTGTTTAATTTTCCATCTGCTTTGCTAAGAAATTCGCTGCAGTTTCAGCTGCTTTTTGTTCCACTTCCCCAACAAAATGAACTTTGGACAATAAATAGACTGCACCAATTGCATCTCCATTCGTCACAATCGGCGCCATACAATAGGATTTAATCTGTTCCACCTGTCCAGGCACCCATTCCACTGACTTTTCATGCTTTTCTACAATAACCGTCCTGTCGTTCAGCAGCTCTTCACAAGATGCTGACAACTGACGGTTGACATAGTCCTTTTTCGACAGACCCGCCACCGCCAGCATCTCATCACGATCACTGATCAAAGCAGGCGTTCCAAGCGTTTCATACAGAGTTTCTGCATATTCCACTGCAAATTCGCCAAGCTCTGATATAGGTGAGTACTTTTTTAGAATGACTTCCCCTTCTCGATCGGTGAATATCTCTAAAGGGTCTCCTTCACGAATTCGGAGTGTCCTCCTGATTTCTTTTGGGATGACCACTCTGCCTAAGTCATCAATTCTGCGGACAATACCCGTTGCCTTCATGTATAATGCCTCACTTTCTCGAAATGAAATGTATTTCTGAGAGTAGTATGCATCATCATTGGTCATTTTATGCAATGAAGGATTTCCGCGGAATCTGCTGATCAATCTTCTTTTGCCGTCTCCTGCATGGTGTGCACCATATCCTCAATCATGTCAAACTCCGTAAATTGATTTGACTTCTTCTCGTTCACAGTCACGATAATCTGGCCGTTTTCAAGAGTCAGTCCAACAGCATGGCCAAATTTTAATGAATGCTCCATAAGCTTGGCGCCGTCTGCGCGTGCAGTTCCTTCTACAGTCAGCCTGATTTCCACCATATTCTGCTGCTTTTTAATAGATTCTACACCAGCCGTGCGCCCCCATGCTTTCATTCGACCGACACGCAGCAATAAATCTGCTTCAAGCGGCATATCGCCGAACCGGTCGATCATCTCATCGACCAATTCCACATAATCCTCATCGTTCTCAATCGCTTTTACACGTTTATACATTTGAATTTTTTGATAGCCGTCCCGAATATACGTTTCAGGAAGATAAGCATTGATCGGCAGGGAAATTTCGACATCGGTCTTCTCTTCCTTGGCAACGCCCGTCTGCCGTTCCTCGATCGCTTCCTGCAGCAATTGAGAATATAGATCAAACCCAACCGAATCAATAAAGCCATGCTGCTGTGAACCCAGCAAGTTTCCGGCACCCCGAATGGATAAATCACGCATCGCAATTTTAAAGCCCGAACCAAGCTCTGTGAACTCTTTGATTGCCTGGAGACGGTTTTCCGCCACTTCCGTCAGCACTTTATCGCGCTGATAGAGCATATAGCTGTAAGCTACACGATTTGAACGCCCGACACGTCCCCGCAATTGATAGAGCTGCGACAGACCCATGCGATCGGCATCGTGGACTATCAGTGTGTTGACGTTCGGAATATCGATTCCTGTCTCAATGATTGTTGTGGTGACGAGCACATCATATTCCCCTTCAAGAAAGCTCATGATCACCGCTTCCAGTGCAGCTTCTCCCATACGGCCGTGTGCGGATGCAATACGCGCTTCCGGCACAAGCTCACGGATTTCCTCTACTTTTCGATCCATATCTTCTACGCGGTTATACAAATAAAATACCTGCCCGCCGCGGCCCATCTCCCGTTCAATCGCTTCCCGCACCAATCCGCCGTTATGCTCCATAACATAGGTCTGGACCGGGAAACGGTTGGCAGGCGGTGTTTCGATGACAGACAGATCACGCACGCCGACCATCGACATATGCAATGTCCGCGGAATCGGTGTAGCCGTCAATGTCAGTACATCGACATTATTTTTCAGCTGTTTCAATTTCTCTTTATGCGTCACGCCAAAGCGCTGCTCTTCGTCAACTACCAGCAGCCCTAGATCTGAGTAGATTACATCTTTTGAAAGCAATCGGTGCGTGCCGATGACGATGTCGACCGTTCCCGCTTTTAAACCCTTAATTGTTTCGTCTTGCTCTTTCTTCGTACGGAATCGGTTCAGCAAGGATACAGTCACCGGATAATCCGCAAAACGTTCTTTCATTGTTTCATAATGTTGTTGCGCTAAAATGGTTGTCGGCACTAAAAAGGCTACCTGCTTGCCGTTGGTAACTGCTTTAAATGCTGCCCGGATCGCCACTTCGGTCTTTCCATAGCCTACGTCCCCGCATAACAGCCGGTCCATCGGGCGTTCTCTTTCCATGTCTTTCTTAATTTCACCGATCGACTGCAGCTGGTCGGCTGTTTCATCATACGGGAAAGCATTTTCAAACGAGCGCTGTAAATCATCATCTTCACTGAAAGCAAAGCCCTTTTCCGCTTCCCGTTTGGCATACAGCTTGATCAAATCATCCGCTATATCCTGGATGGCAGCTGTGACTTTACGTTTCGTCTTCGTCCATTCTGCTCCGCCAAGCTTATGCAGCTTCGGCTCTTTCTCTCCTGATGCAACATACTTCTGAATCAAATCAATCTGATCGGCAGGTACGAATAATTTATCTTCCCCGCGATAGCGTATATCTAGGTAATCTTTTTGCAGACCGCCCACTTCGAGCGTCACGACACCATAATATTTGCCGATTCCGTGATGGACATGGACAATATAATCGCCTGGTTTAATTTCCGAATAACTTTTGATCCGTTCCGCGTTTGTAATTTTAGGCGGACGGGCTTTGCGCTTGGGCTTGCCCGTGAACAATTCAGTGTCTGTGATGACCGCGAGCTTTTGAAACGGCAATTCGAAACCAGCTGTCAGCTCCCCTTCAATAATCGACAGCGTTCCCTCTTTAGTCGGCGAGCCATTAAACACGGCTTCTATATCATATTCCCGCAAAATTTCTTGAATTTGCTTCATGCGTTCATCTGAAGACGCGAGAAGGAAGACATTGAAATTCTCTTTCTTCCAGCGCTCAATCTCATTCTTTACTAAAGGCATCTGACCGTGGAACTGCTGCATTGGCTTGCAGGAAATCGCTAGTGTTTTTTTGATGGTGAAACCGGGCACCGTACGCGTGAATAAAGACAGATATAGCCTAAGCTGATGAATTTCGCTCAGCACATGCTCATATTTCCATGCCGGCTTCGTGTCATGCAGCATTTTGCCGTCTTCAAGCATCGCCAGCTGGTATTCCTGCTCTTCCGCTTCCAAGGTGGCAACCGATTCTTGAATCCGTCCTAATTCATCAAATACAATCAGGCCGTCTGAAGGAAAATAATCTGTCAGCATAGCGCTTGCTTCAGATGAAAATGAGGCATACTTTTTCATCGTATCCGGGACAATTCCGTCTTTCATGAGACCGATGTCTTCCATAATGGTCGTCAGCAGTTGCTGCTGCAGCTCTTCACTTTTGATTCGTGTCAGACTGTCACCCAATGCCTGCTCGACATTACGGGATACTTGCAGCAGTTCTTCCTGCGACCAAATGAACTCCGTCGCAGGCAGTAGTGTAATAGTATCCAGCTTGCCTGTCGAACGCTGATCTTCAGCTGAAAACGTACGGATTGAATCGATCGTTGCATCAAACAGCTCGATTCGCACGGGTTCCTGCATCGTCAGCGGATAAATATCCAGAATCCCCCCGCGCGATGCAAATTCACCTGGCGCACTGACCAAGTCTTGACGTATATAGCCCATCGAAACAAGTTTCTCAAGCCAAATGCCGACATCAATCTCTTCATCCGTTTTTACCGTGATGTAATTTGACAGCCACCGCTCTTTTGACGGCAGCAGTTTTCGGAGGCCCGCCACAGGAGTGATATAAATTCCGCTGCCTGTGCGCGCCATATGATCCAGTGTCTCAATGCGGCCCGCCCGCAGCTCATAGCTTGCGAATGAAAAATCCGCAGCGACCAGCTCTTCCGCCGTATACAGATGAACATGATCTTCATCTGTCATCTTGATTAGATCCTCATACGTGCGCTGTGCCTGAAGCATGTTTGGCGAGACGATTAAGACCGGCCGCTTCAATGACTGCTGGATCACTTTAAAGAAGATAGCTTTAGATCCTCCGGAGAGCCCGGTAACCAACTGCTGATCTTGTCCAGTCTGCAAATCACTCAACAGACCTTGAATCTCTTTTTCTTCTAAAAATAGCTGATCTAGTACTTCCAATCGAATAATCCTCTCTATATATCAATTATGACTTGTCTGCCAAGTCTAGTTTTCTCTTTCATAACAGAAAGCTTTATGCACAAAAAGCTTTGGCTGTAAGCGCCAAAGCAACTGTTACTATTGTAACCATTTTTTTAAGGTGTAATAGGCCGGAAACGACTTCAGCGATTGTTCACAGTGTTCGCAAATACAGCGTATATGCAGACCCCCGTCATGATCGACGGACAACATAGATTGTTTCTCTTCTTTTTCCAGCTTCTCAATCTGGCTGAGGGTTTCCTTCGCTGCTTCAAATGGAATCGAACCTATTTCCGTGTGACAGTGATTGCAAGAATAACGGATCACGTACTCTTCACCTTCCTTTTACAAAGTATAGGCAAAGAATTCATATGTTATGCTTATCCGTTAAATTTATTCATCACTTCAAGAAAAGGTGTCTCCTTGCTCCAGGCTTCACAAGCATCTGCACTTTTCTGGACGGCTTCTTCCATTAGCGGCAGTTCCTCTTTAGTAAAAGGAGCCAATACATAGTCTGAAACTTTCATGCCGCCTGTCGGACGGTCTACACCTATGCGGATCCGGTTAAATTCTGAAGTCCCTAAATGTGCAATCAATGACTTCATTCCATTATGACCGCCCGCACTTCCTTTCTGACGCAAACGGATTTTACCTGCCGGCAGATCCAAGTCATCATAAAGGACAGCAAGTTCTTCATCATCGACTTCAAAGTAGTCAGCCAGCGGGCGCACACATTCTCCTGACAAGTTCATATACGTCATCGGTTTTACCAGGATTACTTTCCCCTGTGCCGTATGAACAGTCGTATAGTGCCCATTGAACTTTTGCTGGAAAGGCGGTGCCTCCAGGCGTTTTGCCAACTCATCAATTACTTGAAAACCAATATTATGACGCGTCTTCTCATACGCTTTTCCGGGATTTCCGAGTCCAATAAATAATCTCATTTGCTTCTCTTCCTTTTCTGAGCGATCGATATATGCATAGAAAAGGAGCGCACGTTACAAACTCCGTGCGCCCATTTCATTACTTATTCTGCTGCTTTATCTTCACCAATTACTTCTGGTTCTGCTTCTGCTTCAGTTGTTTCATCCAGCGCTTCCATCTCTGCCTCTGTGCGAGGTGCAGAAATCGTGACCAGTGCTGTTTCATCTTCATTCAGAATTTCGAACTTCACTTTGTCGCGAATATCGCTGACAAGTATAGTATCTCCGATCTGAAGTTCTGAAACGTCTATGTCAATGCCATCAGGAATATCAGACGGCTTTACACGAATAGACAATTCCCACAGCGGCTGCTGAACTGTCCCGCCTTCTTTTTCACCCGGTGATTGGCCAACCAGGTTGATCGCAGCTTCAACTTCTAGCTCTTCTGTCATATTGATTGCCAAAAAGTCAGCGTGCGTAATATTTCCTTTAAGTACGTCAGATTGATAATCACTTAACACGACATTTACATCGTTGCCGTCTACGTTCAATTTGATAACACCGTTTCTTCCTGTTTCGCGGAGCGTATCAATTAAGTCGCGCTCCTTAACGGAGATCGGTGTGCTTTCTGTCTTGTAACCATAGACTACGGAAGGAATCCATCCGTCACTTCGTAAGTGCTTCAGTGTTGTTTTGTCAGTTTCTCTTAAGTTCGACTGCATTGTGCTCATTTGTATAGTCACCTTTCCTTTGAAAAAGTTTTTTCTAACTCTTGAAACATTCAATACCAGACGACATCAGGTAACTTGTCATCAATCAAATAGCGTGCTTACAGACTTGTTCTCAAACACCCGAATAATTGCAGATGCCAATAAAGGCGCAATTGACAGCTGTTTGATTTTCGGAGATTGTTTATCTTCCGGCAATTTAATGGAATTCGTAATAACTAATTCCTTAATCTGCGAGTTGTTTATCCGTTCAATTGCGGGACCGGATAATACAGGATGTGAACAACAAGCATACACTTCTTTCGCTCCGCTTTCAATTAACGCGCTCGCTGCAATGGTAATTGTACCGGCAGTATCAATGATATCATCGATTAGAATTGCAGTTTTCCCTTCTACATTTCCAACAATATTCATGACTTCTGCCACGTTGGGACGCGGTCGGCGTTTATCGATAATCGCAATCGGCGCTTTCATGCGGTCCGCCATTTTACGCGCTCTTGTAACGCCTCCATGATCAGGCGATACGATGACAAGATCATCACCTGCTAAACCTAGGCCCTGGAAATATTCCGTCAAGATCGGTTCAGCAATTAAGTGGTCGATCGGAATATCAAAGAAACCTTGGATTTGAGGGGCGTGTAAATCTACCGCGATTACACGGTCTGCACCTGCTTTTTCCAATAAATTCGCAATTAATTTCGCCGTGATCGGTTCACGGGAACTCGCTTTGCGGTCTTGGCGTGCATAGCCGTAATATGGCATAACCACATTAATTGTGCGCGCAGAAGCACGCATCAGTGCATCCAGCATGATGAGGAGTTCCATCAAGTTATCATTTACCGGGTTGGAAGTAGACTGAATAACAAATACTTCACAGCCACGAATGCTTTCTTCAATATTGATCTGGATTTCTCCATCACTAAAGCGTTTGACTGAGCATTTTCCTAATGGAAGTCCGACTTGTTCTGCTACTTCTTTTGCCAGTGGTTCATTCGCAGTTAACGAAAAGATTTTCAGTTTATTGTTTGGATAATGATTTGCCATGATGGCCCTCCTGTTAGTTGGGTAAGATTAGTTTTTTACGTATCCCTCTTTATTCTCTTGGCGAACACGCGCAATTGCAAGTGAATTTTCTGGAACATTTTTTGTAATAGTGGATCCGGCGGCTACAAGAGCATTTTTCCCTATTGTCACAGGGGCTACTAAATTGGCGTTGCATCCAATAAATGCGTTGTCCTGTATTTCGGTTTTATGCTTATTCTTGCCATCATAATTGACTGTGATGGTACCGCAGCCGACGTTTACATTCGTACCGATTTCTGCGTCTCCGATATAGCTCAAATGAGATACTTTACTGTGATCGCCGAGCTGAGACTTTTTCACTTCAACAAAGTTCCCGACCTTTACGTGATTGCCCAATTGGGAATCAGGACGTAAATGTGCGAACGGACCGACAGCGGTATTTGAGCCTACCCGGCTGTCCAGTACAACAGAAGAGTGGACTGTCGTGTGATCGCCCACTGTACTGTTCTGCAAATGACTGTTGGGTCCGATAATACAATGCGTGCCGATTTTTGTCGGTCCTTCAATCATCACGCCCGGCTGAATGACTGTGTCGCGGCCGATTTGTGCATCCACACTGATCACAGTCTGTTCCGGATTAATGATCGTTACACCATTGCGCATATGTTTTTCTGCGATCAGGTGACGCATTTCTTTTTCTGCCCGGGCAAGCGCTACACGGTCGTTGACACCCAATGTTTCGTGAAAGTTCGGTGTCGTGTATGCCGAGATGCGCTGTCCTTTAGATTTCAGAATGCCGATGACATCCGGAAGATAGTATTCACCTTGGGCATTTTCATTGTTCACTTGTTTCAGTGTTTCGAATAATGCACGATTATCAAAGCAATACGTACCTGTGTTGATTTCGGTTACTTTGCGTTCTTCATCATTTGTATCCTTATGTTCGACGTTTCGCAATACGTCACCATTCTCTGCGCGGATGATCCGGCCATAGCCTGCCGGGTCATCTGCGTTTGCAGTAAGTATTGTAGCTTTTGCTTCCGACTCATGATGATGGGCAAGTAACGCCTTCATTGTTTCGCTGCTGATCAGCGGCGTATCCCCGCAGACGACAAGCGTTGTACCGTCAAGATTGCCAAGTACCTCTTCCGCCTGCTGCACCGCGTGTGCTGTGCCGAGCTGTTCTTCCTGCAGCGCGTATTCACTTTTATTTCCTAATGACTGCTCTACCATTTCTGCACCGTGACCAACAATGGTAACGATTCGGTCTGCATCCAAATGGCGAATATGATCGATAACATGCTCTACCATCGGTTTACCGCAGACCGGGTGAAGCACTTTATATAAATCCGACTTCATACGAGTCCCTTGTCCTGCTGCCAGGACGATAGCATATGTGTTTGTCATCTGCCGGCCCCCATCCTTAATTCAATATTGACTATATAGGAAGTGATAGGGTTTTTCAAGCATACTCCCTTGACAATTGCAGAACTATCTTTTATCATTATTAATCTTTTTGCGGATTTTGCAGTACTCCGCTAAATCACTAACCCAAACTAACAGGAATGTCTTGTTTATACCCTTTCATCATATAATGAAACCAAAAGGCCATCTACTCGAATAGACGGCCTTCTGGCTGATTCAATCATATGAGAACGCTTTCTTTTGTTTCAATTAGTTTAAAGCGCAACTTCCTCAAGCTCCCCAACTCGATGATAAGCTGCCAAGACTGATTCTTGTACTTTTGTTCTCGCATCAGAATTGATTGGATGCGCTACATCGCGGAATTCCCCGTCTGGCGTGCGTTTGCTCGGCATCGCCACAAATAATCCGTCATTCCCCTCGATGACCCGGATGTCATGGATGACAAATTGATCGTTCAGCGTAATGGAAGCAATCGCTCTCATTCTGCCTTCTGTGTCTACTTTGCGTAATCTCACATCTGTAATCTCCATTTTCCCCACTCCCTTGTTGTCAGTTATTCACAATGTATATATTCTAGATAGAATGGAAAATTTCCTCTTTTTACCCAGAATTTTTGTGTTGATTCTATAATACTAGTTTTTCACTCAGATTAAAATAGAATTTTTGTGAATTTTTAAATTCTATTTTCATTGCATCCCAAATTTTCCTTTTAAGAGTACCCTAATAAAAAACAGTTCCCATGTCTGTGTTAGAAATAGGAACCGCCTGTTTGACTGTTGAGATTATTTACAAAGCGCAATTACTTCGATTTCAACGCGTACGTCTTTTGGAAGACGTGCGACTTCCACTGTGGAACGTGCCGGTTTGTGGTCACCGAAATGCTCTGCATATACTTCATTTAATTCAGCAAACTCATTCATATCCTGGATGAATACAGTTGCTTTGATTACTTGCTGCAGGCTTGATCCCGCTTCTTCTAGAATCTTGTTTAGATTGGCAAACACTTGGTTTGTCTGGTCTTTAATTCCGCCTTCTACAAGTTCACCCGCTGCGTTCAATGGAATTGCTCCTGATGTATAGACCATTCCGTTTACTTTCACCGCTTGAGAATACGGGCCAATCGCCTGTGGTGCCTGTTCTGTTTTTACATATTCCATTTCTCATTACCGCCTTTCGAAAAATAGTTTCCTTCTTCTAGCTCGATCTTTCTGTGTTTCTCGTCCACTGCGTGCAGTTTAATCAGAGACAGATAGTCATCCACCAAAATCTCTTCGGGATGTTCCGCCTCTACGAGCACTGCAACCCCGCCAAGCTCACAATTAAACTCTGATAGTAAGCTTTTCATGCCATGAATGGTTCCGCCAACTTTCATGAAATCATCCGTCAGCAGCACTTTCTGGCCGCTTTGCATGCTTCGCTTCGACAGTACCATCGTTTGAATCCGGCGTGCAGAACCTGACACATAATTAATACTGACCGTGGAACCTTCTGTTACTCTGCTGTCACGCCTTACAACAATCACCGGGACATTCAAATGCCGGGCAATCGCATGCGCGATAGGAATCCCTTTCGTAGCCACTGTCATGATGGCATCAATGCCTGCATCAAAAAACGCAGTAGCAATCACCTTGCCGATTCGATCGAGAAACTTTGGATTGCCGAGCAGATCTGTCATATACAGATAACCGCCTGGAAGCAGACGGTCAGACTGGGCCAGCTCTTCCATTAACGAATCAATCACTTGCTGTATTTCTTCTTTGCTTGCCAAAGGAATATATTTAATACCGCCTGCTGCACCGGATATGGTCACTAACCGCCCCGTACCGCTCTCTTCAAATGTTTCTTTTAAGATGCCTAAATCTTCACTGATGGAGGATTTGGCTGCAGCGTATCTAGTAGAAAAATACGTCAAAGAAATGAGTGTGTGCGGATTTTCCAGCAAATGGCGCGTCATGTCGACTAGCCTTTCACTTCTTTTCCACTTCATAAATACCGACTCCTAAATCCGAATGAATTATAAGTACATTATCATAATCGTACGGAATTAATCAACTGTCACACGTTCACCCAACATTCGTACTGCATGAACGTCCTGGCAAAATCCTTTGAGCGCATTAACAATTCTCGGTACGCGTGATTCATGCTTGACCAGGCCAAACACCGTTGGGCCGCTGCCGCTCATCAGCACAGCATCTGCGCCGAAACGCTCCATTTGCTCTTTCAGCACCACTACATCCCGATGCAGATTCATTGTGACAGGCTCGAGTACATTACCTAAAGATGAACACACTTTTTCGTAATCACCTTCCTGTAAGGCTTCCATCATCGTCTTCGTTTGCGGATGTTTGATAGACGCCAGATCAAGCTGTCCATAGATATTTCCGGTAGACACACCGATTACCGGTTTCGCCAGGATGACCCAGCAATTCGGAGGTGGCGGCAAATGAGTGATTTTCTCGCCGCGTCCCTGGGCAATCGCTGTGCCGCCATAAACGCAAAATGAAACGTCTGAACCAATTTCCGCGCCGAGCACCGCCAGCTCGTCCAGTGACAGTCCGAGTTTCCACAGTCGATTCAGACCGCGCAATGCAGCAGCCGCGTCTGAACTGCCGCCGGCAAGCCCTGCGGCAATCGGAATATTCTTGTCCAGCGTAATCTCCACGCCTTCATTTATTCGAAAACGTTTCCGCAATAAGTCCGCTGCCTGATACGCCAGGTTTTTCCGGTCATTCGGCACAAAACGATGAGATGACTTAATCGTAATGCTGCGGTCCCGTGTAGGACGCAGCCAAATACGGTCAGCCAGATCGACAGTTGTCATAATCATTTCAACTTCATGATATCCATCCGGCCGTTTATTCAGCACATCTAACGTTAAATTGATTTTTGCAGGCGCCTTTTCGTAAATCATGATAAAAGCTCCCTCCCCACAGCATGTTCTTGCTCATTATATTACCACACAATAGATAGAACGTAGGAGGAATAAACGAAAAAAGAACTGTAAAGCGCATTTCGCGTTTACAGTTCCTTTTGTCAGCCTTTATTGGATTGTCCGTGACATTGGAAGTTACTTTTTCTCCTCTGCCTGCCTGCTTGCCATTTCAATTGCACGTTTCACCATATTGCCTGCATCACGTGATCGAATACCGCCCCAGCCTTCCCGCTGCACTGTCTCATAAAAGCCCAATTCTTTCGCGATTTCTATTTTCAATTGTTCTGACATGACACCTTTTCTGGCCATTCGGCTTTCCTCCTTTGGCTGACATGTGTAGCATGTGGTATATGGGAGGAATTATTCTTTCTTTTTATAGATAAGACTTGTATATTATGTACGCTTGACGCATTGCAATAATGAAATTAACTAAAGTTATGCACGATAAGGTGCCGGCACAAAAAAACTTTCATGAATGGTAAAGGCTCTTCACTAAAACATGTGCTTGGTAGTCTATTCCATGGATTTGACTTGTGCAGTATAGAATAGTAAATGGGTGGATACCGTTTCCCTGCGTTCCAGGCGGACGCGTTCCGGAGGGCCCGCGGTAAGCCAACTTGGTCGCTTCGCTCCCGCAAGTTGTCTTACCTGTCGGGCTGATCCTCCCGGAGTCGCCGCCTTCCACTCCGGTACACTGGCTGGTGTTTCAAGACTTTTTGTGTGGGTAGGTAGTATGAGCATACTATTCGAGAATATAACGATAGTAGCGATGTTTCATGCCATACTTACTATTCTGCAAATACAAAGCTTTTTGATCAATGCAATTACAAAGTAGAAAAAATACACCAACTAAGCTCGCATCCTGTAAACAAGCACCATGATATACATCCTCCAACATCAGCGTAAGGCAATCCCCCAGCGCCGAAGCGGGTTTAAACTGCAGCATGATTTTCGCAATACATACATGACAAGTTGTCAAACCGATTGTGATACAGACCGTGTACAAGTTACTTTTCCAAAACAAAAAATCCGCCAGAACATTCCAGGCGGATTTACTAGGAAATAAATTAAAATTGCTTGGTAATTATTTGATGATAAAGGCCGTTTGATCTGAACCATCAAGAATTGTTATTTCAACCGCTTCGGTCAAAATATCTGCATAGCTGTAAGAAACTCTTTCAAACGCATTGTCATCCTGGTCTAACTCAACTACAAAAACCGCACGATACGTATCGCGCAATACTCCAGCATGTTCGATCGTCTTTTTACGACCGCCGTTCGCTTTTAGGTGGAGACGTTTTCCTAAATGAGCGTCCAGTGACTTTTTAATGTCTGCTAATGTTTTTGGCATGTTGCTTACACCTCACTAACTACTAGCATAACATTTCTGTTCATTTCTGTCAACCAAATTTTTTATTTTAACAGTCAACCTATATATTTGTCAAATGTTTTCTTATAAATTTCACTATATTTTCACAACAAAATGTTGTTGACTTCTACTCCGGTTTCGGCATATGAAAATGAGGGTATAACGCGTTTGCCAGCTTGATGAACTCAGGAATGGATAAAGTTTCGCCTCTTCGTCCGGGATCCAATTCCGCTTTCTCAAAAGCCTCCTGTATTAATTCCTTTTTCTCTTTGCCATCAGGCAATGAGGCCTGCAGGTTATTCCAGATTGTTTTACGGCGATGAAGGAATGAACCCTGCGTAACCGTAAACAAAAAGTCTTCATCTGCCACATCAGGATACGCTTCTTCCCTGCGCGTTAAACGCAGCACAGCAGATTCTACATTAGGCTGCGGAATAAATACCGTTTTAGGCACGATCATTGACACTTCTGCATCCATATAATACTGCACGGCAATCGATAAGGAGCCGTATGCTTTGGTGCTCGGCACAGCAGTAATCCGGTCCGCCACCTCTTTTTGCATCATGATCACCAGCTGCATGACCCGCGCTTTTTCCATCAGGAATTTCATGATAATCGGTGTCGTAATATAATACGGCAGATTGGCGACAACCACGATATCCTCATAGTCGGCGAAATGCTCCTCAATCACTTGATGAAGATCCGCTTTCAGCACATCCTGATGAAGTACCGTGACATTCGGGTAAGGAGACATCGTATCTTCCAGTACAGGCAGCAGACGGCCGTCTATTTCGAACGCTATCACTTTTCCTGCCTGACGCGCCAGATGCTCTGTCAGCGCCCCTATGCCAGGTCCCACTTCGATGACACCAGTTTCCTTCGTGATATCTGCGTGAGATACGATATTATGCAGAACGTTCGGATCCACCAGAAAGTTCTGTCCTAAACTTTTTTTGAATGAAAATCCATGTTTCTGTAGTATTTCTTTCGTCCTCATCGGTGTTGCGATGTCTTTATACATCAGTTGTCATTTCCTCCTCGTCAAGAACTGTCAATGCCTCGACTAATTGTTTTTGGGAAATCCGAAACATTTCCAAACGCTTTTTTAATCCTTTACCGTTGACCTGGCCAATTTGCAGCAGCTCGCTCAGTCGTTCGCGCCGTTTTCTGGAATCTTCATGGCCGATCAGCCGTGCCTCGAGCAGCATAGACATAGGGACCTCTTCTATAGTATGCTCATTGACTGTATAAACAGAAGCCAACGCACGGCGAATTGCTTCATCACTGGCATGCTCAATCCCGAGTCCGCGGCCGTTTTTCGCAATCGTATCTTTTTTCGGCAGGAAAGCATGCTTAACGTCCGGAACTTTTTCTTCCACAATCGCACGAATGCGCCTTCCGGGAAAATCTGGATCTGTAAACACGATGACACCACGCGTCTTTTGCGCATGACGAATCCGTTCTATAGTCTTTTCATTGACAGCAGAGCCGTTTGTCTCAATTGTATCCGCACCTGTTGCCCGCCTGACAGCGACTGTGTCCGATTTTCCTTCCACTACGATGACTTCTTCTATATTCACAAGATTCCTCTTTTCTGCCCTTATCATTCTTTCTATTTTACAGTTTTTTCACATGCTGTACAACCATACAGGCCCTTTGACCGGCACATGAAAAAACCGGTAAAAGAAAGTCTCGCTCTCTTTTACCGGCAATCTATCAGTTGATTACTTTAATTTTCACTGTACGGCGTCCAAATTGATAAGCCGCTGCTTTGGTCGGCATATGCAAATCGATACGGTTGCCTTTAATCGCGCCGCCTGTATCTCCTGCTACTGCATAGCCATAGCCTTCAACCCACACTTTTGAGCCTAATGGAATCACGCTTGGATCGACCGCAATCACTTTTAAATTCGGGTTTGCGCGCAAGTCGATGCCTGTTGCCGTTCTTCCTGAACAACCATTGCAATATGCCGTGTAGGCACTGGCGTTGGCATAAAATTCACGGCCGCCGCTTGGTTCATTGCCTCGTGATACCCCTACATTGCCTTTACTCTGCGAAGCGGAAGCTGTATTCGCACTGGCGACCATAACTTTCGATCCTACATTCACTACTTTATGTGTTGGCTTCTCAATTACTTTTTCACTTACCAGCTCACGAGAAACCACTTTTCCGTTCTTCTTCGTTACTTCAAACTTCCGCTGTACTTTTCCTTTTTTACCTTCCTGAACCACTTTTTCGCGGCCCTTCAGTAATTTAGGATCTGCTTTCGTCTGTACTTTGAAGTTCTCCGCTTCTTCCACTACATCGGTGACCTTTTCTACTCGTGCAATTTTTACCGTTGCATTAGACGATGTCAGCGTTGCTTTTGAATCGCCTACTACTTTATCCAATTCATTAAGACGGATATTTTGTTCTCTTAAAAAGTCAGCGACCGTAGTCGAAGTTGACCAGTGGCTACTTTCTTTTCCACCGTCTTTTACCGTAACTTGAAATGCTTTTTCAATCGTGATCGGCTGATTGGCTGAAACGTTTGAGGCGAGAGCAGGTTCAATTTGATCATGCGTGCTGACTTCAATATTTGCTGTCTTCAGCACATCTTGCACCGTTTGCTCCGTCGTCCACATTTCTGTTGCTTTGCCGTCAATATCTATAGTAACTTTTCTCGCCTGTTCCCACTGGATCGCTAAGCCGTTCTCCACTGGTGTGTTCATTGAAGGTTCAAGATGGTCTTGCGTCTTTACTTCTATGTCATGTGCAGCTAACACTTCCCCTACCGTTGCTGCTGCCGTCCGCAATTCGGTTTGCTTACCGTTTAGAGCCAACGAGACATTTTTCTTTTTACCATCAATCAAAACTAGTGATGTGGTAGCTATAAATAAAGCCATTGCAACTGCTAAAATTGCAATACGCTTACCCTTCGTTGAAAGCATGAACAGGTTTTTCATGGGTTTCTGAGACATGAAAAAAACTCCTCCTTCATTACTCGGCTGAGTATATAGTGTTTGATTTTGCCTGTCAACCTTTTAAACTGATAGCCAGTCGGGAGAAGGCAGCACTTTTTTGTCTGTACAGAAACGCAAACCCAGTGACACTATACTCACTGTATTCCGAAAAGATGCATGGCATTTTCGGTTGTTTGCTTGCCGACTTCCTCCACAGACAATTCTTTTAGCCGTGCAATTTCTTCTGCTACAAGCGGTACGTATGAGGGTTCATTGCGTTTCCCTCTGTATGGATGAGGCGCTAAATAGGGCGCATCGGTTTCAATTAATAATTTGTCCAAAGGAATTTCTTTTGCCACTTCTTTTGGCATTCTGGCATTCTTAAAAGTTACAGGTCCGCCAAGAGATATGAGGAAATTCATGTCGATGCATTGTTTCGCAGTTTCTACGCTGCCTCCGTAACAATGCATGATGCCTCCCACATCGCTCGCATTTTCTTCCTGCAAAATTCGAACAACGTCCGCCGTTGCATCACGGTTGTGAATAATAATCGGCAAGTCTACTTCTTTTGCCAGTTGAATTTGCTTGCGGAACAGCTCTTGCTGAATGTCCTTTGGTGACTTGTCCCAATGATAATCAAGACCCGTTTCTCCAATTCCCACTACTTTCGGATGGACGGTCAGTTCCTTGATCCATTGCAGGTCGCTTTCCGTACAGTCAATTGCGTCAACAGGATGCCAGCCGATTACGCCGTAGATGAATGGATACTGATCTGCCAGTACCATCGCCTTTTCAATCGTCTTTCTATCAAATCCGACGACCACCATTTTTTCTACTTTTGCATCAATTGCACGCTGGATGACTTCTTCAACATCCTCTTCATATTGATCTGCATTTAAGTGGACATGTGTATCGATAAACATCTGTATCTCTCCTCACAGTATTCTCTATTCTAAGAGCAATCATTATGTCTTTCATCTCATTTGTATTACAAATGTGTAACAAACCTGCTTTATAGTGTGCAATTCGTATTACCAGATTGCACTAGTAAATCATAATTTATCCCGCATGTGAATTTATTTGCTCCCGCGAAAAATAGGAAAAAGACCCATGAAAAATAAAAACACCCAGAAAATGTCTGAGTGCTTTTATGACAGAAAAGCCTTTTTACGAATACTTATACAGCAGTTTTTCTGGTATATGACAATAATCGTCAGGATATCTGGCTAATCGGTCTTGATGTTCTTCTGCACTGCTCACATAGTTTGTGAGAGGCAACACTTCTACCGCTATTCTCTTATAATCATCTCTCATTCGGAGAAATGCCTGCGCTTCTCGTAAGTGTTCGGGTTCCCTGCTATAAATACCGGTCCGATATTTCTCTCCGACATCCTGTCCTTGTTTATTCACACTGTAAGGATCAATAATTTCGAATAAATAATCCATTAATTCCCTGACTGTTACGATGGCTGGATCAAATTCTGTCTTTACACATTCTGCATACCCGTCATAATCTTCCTCAAGTACTGGACTTGTGCCATTTGCCCTTCCTGCCTCTGTAAACATCACGCCAGGCAGTGTTTTTATAAATGCCTGTACGCCCCATAAACATCCGCCAGCAATATAGATCGTTTCCATAGACGCCCCCTGCAAGTTTTTCACTCATTTTACCACAAGCTGTCTTTACTTCTAAATAACACATAAAAAAGACGCCAATCCGTCTAAGAATTGGCATCTTTTATGGGTCTGTCCCAAAATCGGTTCTTGAAAACTTGTCATGTCTGTATTGCAAAAATTATGCTGCAGTTTAAACCTGCTTCGGCGCTGGGGGATTGCCTTACGCTATGAGCCAGCTGGCGAAGAACACGCCAGTTGTCTCATAACACCGGCCTACCCCGCAGTTGCGCCTTCGCTGATGTGGGGAAAGTATAACATGTTGCTTTTTTGCAGAGTATGGATTTAGTTGGTGGTGTTCCCGTTTCTCGACTTTGCAAATACATTCAACAGAAGAATCTAAGTCTTTGCAGAATGCTAAGTATTGCATGAAACGCCACACCTATTGTAACAGTCTCAGATATTATGCTCATACTGCTTACTCACATAAAAAGTATTAAAACACCAGCCAGTGTACCCTCGTTCCAGGCGGCGACTCTGGGAGGATCAGCCCGACAGGTGAGACAACTTGCGGGAGCGCAGCGAAATTAGCGTGCAGAAGAAACTCTGTATTGCCTTAATTTCCGCAAAGAGCGCAGAAATACGGCAAAGCGAACCCTTCGCTGTTCGCTTGGCTCACCGCGGGCCCGCAAGACACGCGTCCGCCTGGAACGCAGGGAAACGGTATCCTCCCATTTACCATCCTATTCTGCGCAATCTCATCTCAAACTGCTCATTAAATTGATTATCAAGCACATGTTTTGGTGAAGAGCCTCTTTTATTATTATTTAACCTGCGCTCCGTTTTCCAATGAAGAATCCACGGTGGCAAGTTTCAGCACACCGTCTTTTTGACCGGCTAAAATCATTCCCTGGGATAGCTCGCCTCGTAGTTTTACAGGTTTTAAATTTGCTACCACAATGACTTTCATTCCTACTACATCTTCAGCTGCGTAATGCTCAGCGATGCCTGATACCACTTGGCGCTGTTCGTAGCCGAGATCGAGCTGGAGCTTCAGTAATTTGTCGGCTTTTGGCATTTTTTCACACGCCGTTACCGTCGCTACACGAAGTTCTACGTTCATAAAATCATCAAATGAGATTTCATTGGATTCCTCTATGGCTTCTTCAGGCTCTTCCTGCACTTCAGCCGGTGCCGTGATGGCCATTTGCTGACGAATGTATTCTACTTCCACTTCCGTATCGAGACGCGGGAAGATCGGAACCCCTTTATTGATGACCGTTGTGCCGGCCGGGATTTTGTAACCGTCTTCCAATGAATCCCACCCGAGTGATTCTGCCGGGAGACCCAATTGCTCCACCATCTGTTTCGGTGCATTCGTCATGAACGGCTGCAGCAACACCGCTGTATGATGCAGTGAAAGCGCCAGATGATACATAACGGAAGCAAGTTTCATACGGTCTTCTTCCGATTTCGCCAATACCCATGGCGATGTTTCGTCGATATATTTATTCGTACGGGAAATTAATGCCCAGACATCAGACAAAACGACACTAAATTGCATTTTTTCCATTGATTGCTCATATTTATTCACGGTTTGCTGAATCATTGCGCGCAGCGGCTCGTCAAATTCAGTTGCAGTGAGTCCTTCTGTCAAAATCTCTCCGTCGAAATATTTATTGATCATAGAAATCGTACGGTTCAATAAGTTACCCAGATCATTCGCCAAGTCGTAATTGATCCGCTCGACAAATGCTTCTGGAGAAAATACGCCGTCCTGTCCAAATGGAAGTTCACGCAGCAAGAAATAGCGTGTAGCATCCAAGCCATAGCGCTCAACCAGCATTTCAGGATACACGACGTTGCCTTTGGACTTCGACATTTTTCCATCTTTCATCATGATAAAGCCATGCGCGAATACTTTCTTTGGCAAAGGCAAATCAAGTGCCATCAAGAAAATCGGCCAATAAATCGTATGGAAACGGACAATATCTTTCCCGACCACATGCACATCTGCCGGCCAGTATTTACGGAACAGGGAGTCATCGTCTGTCATATAGCCAAGCGCCGTAATATAGTTCGTCAGTGCATCCACCCACACGTAAATGACATGTTTTGGATCTCCAGGCACCTTAATTCCCCAGTCGAATGACATACGGGATACGGACAAATCTTCCAAACCGGGTTTAATAAAGTTATTGATCATTTCATTTTTACGCGACTCCGGCTCAATAAATGTTGGATTTTCATCATAATAAGCCAAGAGACGATCCGCATACTTCTTCATGTTAAAGAAATATGATTCTTCCTCGACACGCTGCACGGGTCGTCCGCAATCCGGACAATTTCCGTCCTCCAGCTGTGATTCTGTGAAATATGATTCACAAGGCACACATTTCCAGCCTTCATATTTTCCTTTATAAATGTCTCCGTTATCGAGAAACTTTTGGAAAATCTTTTCAACTACTTTCGTATGGCGGTCCTCAGTGGTACGGATCAAATCATCATACGAAATATCCATCAGTTTCCACAATTTCTTCGCAGTATCTGCAATAGCATCTACATACTTAATTGGTGAAAGCCCTTCTTCTTCCGCTTTTTCTTGAATCTTTTGTCCGTGCTCGTCCATCCCTGTCAAAAAGCGGACGTCATATCCACGTAGCCTTTTATAGCGTGCCATTGCATCGGATGCAATCGTTGTATAAGCAGTTCCGATATGGAATTTTCCACTCGGGTAATAAATCGGTGTTGTGATATAAAATGTTTTAGATTGATTCTCCACACAAATTCCTCCAGATTAAATAATGTATAAATTCATTTTATCGGATATTGTACAAAAGTGCCATGTTCTCCTCCGCTAAAGCTTAACTCTATCATTTTCCCTTGGCAGTTAATGAAAAACAAATTGAAATTCCAGTCATTTCTCATTTTTTCCCTATCAAAAAATTAATAAAAATTATTATGGATATTTCGAGTTATGATGATTGACGATTATTGGAAGAGTTGGTATGATGTTTAATAGACAAGAGAATCATGTCGAATTTTGACGAATAGAAAACTAGAGTGTAGGAGGAATTCTTGTCATGAAATCTACTGGAATCGTAAGAAAAGTTGACGAACTAGGCCGTGTGGTCATCCCCATCGAATTGCGCCGCACACTTGGTATTGAGCAAAAAGACGCGTTAGAGATATACGTGGACGACGACAAAATTATCTTAAAGAAGTACATGCCGAATATGACATGCTCTATTACAGGAGAAGTGTCAGACGACAATCTTCGTCTAATTGACGGTAAATTGATTTTAAGCCCAGAAGGCGCAAAGCAATTAATTGAAGAAATTCAAGATAAAATCAATTAACGAAAAAGGATCCTGAGCGTATTTCCGTTCCGGGTTCTTTTTTCATTTAAAATTCATCAATCCACATGATACGCTTGATAGACATCACGCTTGCCCAGTCCTCGTGCTTCCGCCACTTCCTTAATAGCTTCTTTAGAACGCATATCCTGCTGTTCAATAACCCTTTCCACATGCTCTTTGATCGAAAGCTCTGTCCACCACTCTTCTGTTTCCTCATTCGAAGTCTCCTGATTTCCTTCCACTACTAAGCAAAATTCACCTCTAATTTCATTTGTATCCGCCCACTCTATTGCTTCCGCCAACGATCCTCTCAATAACTCTTCAAAACGTTTCGTCAGTTCACGTGCCATAACAATCTTTCGTTCATTGCCGAACTGCTCTGCCATATTTCGCAGCGTTTGCTTGAGCCGGTGGGGAGCTTCATAAAACAACAGCGTCTCTTTATAGCGCTGTAATTCAACTAGCTGTGCTTTCTGCTCTTTCTTCTGCCGCGGCAGGAACCCCCAGAATAAAAACGGCTGGGGCGTAATTCCTGACGCAACCAGTGCTGTAACAGCTGCGTTCGGACCGGGAACGGGAACGACTGCCAAATCATGTTCAATTGCCAATTCCACTAGATCAGCTCCCGGATCTGAGATGCACGGCATACCGGCATCACTGACTATAGCTACATCCTTCCCATTTTGAAGGTAATCTATAATCTTTTCGCCGGCATCCCGCGTATTATGCTCATGATAACTGATCATCGGTGTATGGATATCGAAATGATTACACAGTTTAATCGTATTGCGCGTATCTTCTGCCGCAATGAAATCTGCTTCTTGTAAAATTCGTACGGCGCGATACGTCATATCTTCCAAATTGCCGATAGGTGTGCCGACAATAAATAATTTTCCTGCAGCTGTTTCTTCGGCACTCTTTTGAGAAGTAATCATTCAATCCGCTCCTTTCTAATATACTGCTCTTTTTGTGTGCGGGTTAATGTCTTAAACTGGTACTCCGCTTGCATCGCTTCCCGCTTCGTTTCAAATACTTCATTATATATATAGCGCACAGGCAAACGCCCTCTCGTGTATTTGGCGCCCTTTCCTTCATTATGCACTTGCAGACGACGTTCTAAATCATTTGTATAACCAGCATAGTAGGAACCATCCTTGCATTCTAACACATAAAAGAAATGCTCACTCGTTTCCATACAGCAAGAGCCTCACTTCCTTTGTGTATTCACCGTCTTTCTGGTAGACATATAAAGGAGGAAGGATTTTCAGGTCCGGCTTTCCATCTTTAATTGCTTCAATTAGCAGTATATTCGCCTCTTTGCCTTCTTTGGGATAAACAAATTGAATGCGTTTAGGCTCCAGCCGATGCCGTCTCATTGAAGTGATTATATCCAGCAACCTGCCCGGGCGGTGCACAAATGCAGCTTTCCCGCCTTGCTTCAGCAATTCACTTGCAGACTGCACTGCCTGATCCAGTGTTAATTCGATTTCATGCCGTGCAATCGTATAATGCTCGCTTTTATTTCTGGCACTTGCATCGTTTGCCAGGAAATACGGCGGATTGCATGTTACTGTATCAAACTGGTCATAGCCGATCTTCTTGGCAATCCCGATCACATTATCCTGCATAATCGTCAGCTGATTTTCCAGTTTATTAAATGCCACACTCCGCTCCGCCATGTCAGCCAGCCGCTCCTGCAGCTCAACTCCAGTAATTTTAGCCTTGGTCCGAGCACTCAAAAATAGTGGAATCACACCATTTCCTGTACACAAATCCACCACTTTTCCTCCTCGTATCGGCATATAAGCAAAGCGAGCCAATAATACCGCATCCAATGAAAAGGAAAAGACAGAGGGACTTTGGATAATTCGCAAATCCTCTGCCAGTAAGTAATCCAGTCGTTCATCATCCTGTAAATTCATCCAGCATACTCCTTACTCAAAAGAAAAAGCCAATACCTAAAAATAGGAATTGACCTTCTCAACCGTTCTGTTTATTTAAAAATGACAGACAAAACAAACAATCTTCGCCCTTACGGCTGCTGCCGTAATGTACATTGCACACATGGAACCCTTCATTGTACAAACGGGCTAAATTATCAACGCCTTCGCCGACATCCAGTTTCTTCGGACGTTCATCTCGTGCGGTCTCTTCTATATTTTGTGTAATCTTATCGATTTCATCCAGACGCATTCGCAAATGATGATTTTCCAGACGAAGCGAGTGGTTTTCTTCAGTCATCTCTGCAACAAATCCAATGAGTTCCCTGAATTGTTTTTGCATGGAATCTAACTGTTGCTCAAATTCCATCACTCGATCAAGAAAGTTCACTTCTTTCAACTGTTCCACCTCATCATTTCGTCAATTGAGCCATTTCTTTTTGCAAATCCTCAATTTCACTCCACGCATATTCAAGCACTCTTTCAAATGCAGGCATATTCACTTGCAGTACACGTTCCAGTAAATTCAGTCCAACAACTTTTCCAACGCCATCCGGTGTCGCTACTTGTGTGCCGAGATCCGGCATCTGTACCTTCGCTTCCTCGTACGCGTCATTCTCATATTTCAGACAGCACATCAAACGGCCGCACAGCCCTGAAATCTTCGAAGGATTTAAAGAAAGATTCTGATCTTTAGCCATCTTAATAGAAACCGGTTCAAAGTCCCCTAAAAAAGTTGAACAGCATAACATTCTGCCGCAGGGACCTATACCGCCGAGCATCTTTGCTTCATCGCGCACTCCGATTTGCCGAAGTTCGATTCTTGTGCGGAAGATGGATGCGAGATCCTTGACTAAGTTCCTGAAATCAACACGTCCTTCAGCAGTAAAATAAAACACTATTTTATTGCGGTCAAACGTATATTCCACATCAACCAGGCGCATGTCCAACCGATGTTCTATAATCTTTTCAGCACAAACAACAAACGCATGCTCTGCTTCTGTCTGATTTTCTTTCACACGCTCCCGATCACTCTCATCTGCAAGACGAATGATCTTCTTCAATGGCAAGACGACATCCTCATCATCTATTTCATTACTCCGACTGGCCACCTTGCCATACTCTACGCCTCTTGCAGTTTCCACAATGACATAGTTGCCAATTTCAATTGGCATATCCAATGGATCGAAATAATATAATTTACCCGCTTTTTTAAAACGGACGCCTACGACTTTATACAAACAATAACCCCTCCTGCATAGTAAGCACCAATTGTTCCAGTAAAAGCGTACGATTCATATTTTGATGCAATCGCTTTTTTGCCTGCAAGACGGCATCTATTTTCACAGTTAAACTGCTATACGCATTTTTGACAGAGTGTCTAGTGAAGGTTTCCAGCTGATCAGGATAAGCAATAGTTCCATGCAATCCCGCTTTCACCGCAACAATATCACGGTAAGCAAAGAGAAGCAAGTCAATTCCTTGTTCACAATCGTTCTTTTCCTTCATTAAAGGCATCCAGTCTGTCTGGATGAACAGCAGTGCCTCACTCGGCGAACGCTGCTCAATTGCCTCTACTAATTTTAACACTAATTTCCGTCTCTGTACAAAGGAATCTTCCTGCGCCAATTCATATGCCGCTTCTATATCTGCCGTCATTAACGTTACCGTAGCTGCCATCGATGCAGTGATTCCTCTTTGAATGAGCTTTTCCATAATTTCTTCCCGATTCATCGGCTGCAATGAAATCCTCTGGCAGCGCGACTGTATGGTCGGCAGCAGTGAAGTATAAGAGTCCGTTAACAAAATGGCAGTCACTTCTCCCTCAGGTTCCTCAAGAAACTTCAGAAGAGTATTAGCCGCGAAACCATTCATACGTTCAGCGTTTACAATGACATAAACTTTGCGCCCTTCTTCAAAGCCCTTCTTCGCCATCACCTGAATAACATTTTCAATTTGTTCTTTTTTAATATCTTGTCCGTCTGGCCGGATTGTCTTTATATTAGGATGGTTCCCTGAATCAATTCGTTTGCACGAATGACATGTTTCACATGGAACATTTTCTTTCGGATCCATACAAAGCAGTAGTTTGGTGAAATGCTTTGCAATTTCCTCTTTGCCCGCTCCCGCAGGCCCGTCAAATATATAAGCATGGCCTATTCTTTTACGTCGATGAATCGCCTGTAAACGCTGGATTACCTGCTGCTGAGACTGCAGTGCATGATTTTTTATTGCTTCCGACATGCAATCCCTCCTTGCCGATTCTTCCTGGCTGTTGTAAAAAACCCCGTGCTACTCGGTTTGGGCAGCACGGGATCACGTATATAAGTTGATCAGAAGGCCTTTAATTTCTCCTATTTTTGCCAACAAATCAATCGATGATGATTCTTCATCCAATAAAGCTTCTGTCAGTGCAATTAATTTTTCATCAATAGTCTGAACAATTTTTAACCGGCGCCCTTCGCCAAATTGGTTCCACGTATGAGACTGTTTCAACTCAATACCGGAGTCTACTGCTTCCTTCAAGAAACGCTTGATCAGCATTTTGTACTTTGCCATGTCGCGCAGATTTCTTGATCTGGCCAGACGATCCCCTGCACTTGAAATATCTCCAAATAAACGGGTGATTTGTTCTCCCTGCAGGCGCGACTCCTGTTTTTCAACCATTTGCCCAAAACGTGCATTATTCGAGTGCGGCCGAAGCGGATCCGGCAACTTTTCCATCCCTGTACGATAGTCACCATTGACTTTCATCAGAGCTCACCTCAATATCAAAAATGGTGGAATTGTTCAATTGGCAAGACAAATACAGTGGCTCCGCCTACCTCTACCTCAATAGGATACGGAATATACGAATCAGCATTACCGCCCATCGGTGAAACCGGTGCAACCATCTGGTCACGTGAACGGCAGTTTACTCGAATTAAATCCAATGCTTTTGATACTAATTCATCTTCCACACCCATAAGGAATGTAGTGTTGCCCGCGCGAAGAAATCCGCCTGTACTGGCCAACTTCGTATTCCGAAAATCACTTTTAGTTAACGCGGAAGATAATCGGTTACTGTCCTGGTCCTGTACCACTGCTACTATCAGTTTCAATGTACTCTCCCCTTTTCCGATTTCTTATCTATGCAAGACACAAATTGAATCATGCCTATTAGTAAAAATAAGGTTCCTTCTTATTATATCATGAATCCTTGTGTAAGTTGACTTCTGAACTTACAATTTCCCAAACATTTTCGACTACTTGTGCCACAGGCATATTTGCATTAACCGTACGGACTCGTTCCCTGTCCTGTCTAATAACTTCTTGATAACCTTCGTAGACGCGCTGATGAAATTCCAGATTTTCAAGATCCAGGCGGTTTCGTTCTCTTCCTTTATCATTCCAAATACGTTCTAATCCCACTTCGGGCGGCACATCGAAAAAGATTGTGCAGTCCGGCATATGATTTTCGATCGCAAATAGGTTGATATTCAATACTTCCTCCAATCCGAGACCTCTTGCCACACCCTGATAAGCCAAAGAACTGTCAATAAAACGGTCGCACAGTACAATCTGTCCTTCTTTCAGGGCAGGCAGCACTTTCTCTACCAAGTGCTGACGCCTCGCCGCTGCATATAACAGCGCCTCCGTTTTTCCGTCCATCTCCTGATGATTTGAGTCCAAAATTACTTCACGTATCTTTTCGGCTATCGCGATGCCGCCCGGTTCACGGGTGACAGTCACTGTATGTCCCTGTGTTTTCAGCCTGTCTGCCACCTCATGCAATACCGTAGTTTTCCCCGCCCCTTCAGGCCCTTCAAAACTAATAAATAAACCGGTCACAAAAAATCTCTCCTCACCTATTCAATCACTGTCTGTATCCTCATTTTCTCCAAATCAATTGCTCCCTGAAAATGAGCGTCAGCGTTCACTAATTCCTGTAATTGTCTGCAGTGATCTTCTGTAATACGCTCTCCCGCACACAGCAGAGGAATACCCGGAGGATACGGTATTACCGCCTGACCCGCCACCTTGCCCGCCGCTTTTTTAAACGAAACCCATTTTGTTTTCATTCTCTGAAGTTCATCTATCGAGTAGACAACAGCCGATATTGGCAAAACTGCTTCCAGGACACCGACCTGAACCGCATTACTTTCTAATGCACTCAGTTTCTTGGCAGCAAACTTGAATCTATTCACTGCCTCAGACGGCCCTCTATTATGATTTGCCTTTACCAAAGGCAGCACCAGCAGAACTTGATACAAATCTGCCAGCTCCGAATAAATCCCCTGCTCCTCAAGTGCTTCCTGCACAGTAAAGCCCGACTGGCCTTTCACCCGAATAATCAGCTTTAGTAAGTCATCAGTTTCGACGAAATCTATATTGTCTATACCCCGCAGTCCCTCTAGTAGTCTTTGACGGTACAGCTGCAATTCTTCATAGTCTGTTTCTCCATAAGTCTCTGCATAATGCCTCGCATCATCCAACGAGGCCATCAGCAAATAAGACGGACTGCTCGACTGCAGCATATGTAAATAATGAGCAACCTTTTCTGTATTCACCAGGTCAGATCTAACATGTAAAAAAGAGGCCATCGTCATTGCGGGAAGTGTCTTATGTGCAGACTGAACAACCACATCAGCCCCTAAAGCCAAAGCACCTTCCGGGAATCCCTTATTCACAATGAAATGTGCTCCGTGTGCTTCATCTACTAGCACCGGCACATTATATGCATGACAAACGTCAATGATCTCTCTCATTTCTTTATTCGCCAGCCCGTAATACGTCGGATTCGTAAACACTGCAGCCTTCACGTCAGGAAAATTTATCAAAGCCGCCTTCACGTCAGCAGCTGCAACCCCGCTTGCCGACCGAGTCCGCTCATCCCACAGAGGAGACAAGAAAACCGCCTGCGCTCCAGTCAGCTCCAAAGCATGAAACACAGACTTATGTGCATTTCGCTGCACCAGAACAGTATCTCCCCTGCCGACTGTCGCATACAGCATAGCCAAATTTCCAACAGTGGACCCGTTAACCAGGAAAAAGCTTTGATCACTATGATACAACTTGGCGAGTTTCTCTTCCGCCTTTAATATAGCTTCCGCAGGCTCATGAAGATCATCCAGCCCTGTCAGCTCTGTGACATCATAAGACAAGGCATTTCGCAATTCCATAGGCAGACCGGACAACTCACCATTCTTATGACCCGGCACATGAAAGGATACAGGCTGCTTCGCACGGAAACCTTCTAATGCTTGTATCAATGGCCGATCCTCATAACTCATCCGCAAAGCACTCCTTTTCTTTTACTAAGTATAACGCAGCGACTCCATACAGCCAACTCTCCTTTAATTACTTTATAAACAGAGTACTAATGAAAGTAAAAGTTGCAATTGCTATGCACAGTCTATTATCAGGGACGTTTATGCCCTGTACATCAAGGCAGATACGTAACTCGCAAAGTTGATTTGATAAGTGAATCAAACAAGCCGTTCAACGAAACAATCTACATTGTCGCCGAACCAATCCAGCCGATTACCGCGCTATTATCCCATATCTACGAACCATACACCTCTCCCACCGAACCAATATCACGGCCAGCCGAGCCAACGAAAAACTGCTTCAGGTTTCCGACGCAAGAGAACGGGTGATTTATCTCTCCATGAGCACAGCGGCAAGGTGTATGATCAAGTACGACAGGTCCATGATCATTGGCAGGGAGAGAATGAGCACGAGCGCAGGGTGTATGATCAGCGGTCAGA
>NZ_BRCD01000024.1:0-57346 GCF_023707945.1 Sporosarcina sp. NCCP-2331 | reverse complement strand
GCCTAGAGCGCAAATCCCCAACTACCAGCCTACAGCCAGCCTTACCCAACACTGCCACCACGAAATTAGCATCATACTACGTTTGTTTGATATACTGACGAAAAAGGAGAGGTTATTACATATGACAGTTATTTATTATGGTTACCCTAAATGCGGTACGTGCCGCAAAGCCAAGAAGTGGCTGGAGAACGAAGGGATTTCATTTGAAGAGTATAATATCGCGGAGCAGCCTCCAAATGAAGAGACGCTGCGGACAATGATTGCAAACTCGGGCCTCGAAATGAAAAAATTCTTCAACACCAGCGGAATGAAATACAGAGAGCTTCAGTTAAAGGACAGACTGCCTTCGATGTCAGACGATGAAAAGATTGCTTTGCTTGCTTCAGACGGCATGCTCATCAAGCGACCGCTCGTTACAGACGGAGATCATGTCACAGTCGGCTTTAATGAAAATACTTTTACAGAAACATGGTCAAAGTAAAACGGGAATCTTGTCTTTCATTCGGAACTATGGCAAACTAACTATAGATAAACTATTATAATCGTTGGAGGTTAAGACATGAGCACACCAAAAGAATTACGTTATTCAGAAGAGCACGAGTGGGTAAAAGAAGAAGACGGTAAATACCGTATCGGGATCACACATTTCGCACAGTCTGAGCTGGGAGATATCGTTTTCGTTGAACTGCCTTCAGTCGGCGATGAAGTGAAGTCAGACGAGCCTTTCGGAAGCGTTGAATCAGTAAAAACTGTTTCTGAATTGTACGCTCCTTTAACAGGTAAAGTTGTAGAAGTGAACGAAGATCTTGAAGACAGCCCTGAACTTGTAAACGAATCTCCATATGAAGGTGCTTGGATGATCGTTGTTGAGATTGCAGATAAAGCTGAACTTGATGAGTTAATGACAGCTGAGCAGTACGATGAAATGACAGCTGGCGAATAAGAAAACGAAAAGCGCCGGGAAGTTCCGGTGCTTTTTTTACACTATGAGGAGGAAACTGGATGCATCCGAAAGTACTCATTGTGGAAGGCAGTTCCGATCGCAGAAGGCTTATGCCGATGCTGGCGGAACCGGTAGAAATCATTTGTACGAACGGCACGATCAGTTCCTATCATATAGAAGAACTTCTGGAGCCATATGAAGAGCAGGATCTTTTCATTTTTGTGGATGCGGACGCCTCGGGTGATTCCATCCGCAAATTGTTCGTGCAACTTTATCCGGAAGCAAGGCACTTATTTACAGACCGGCTGTATCGGGAAGTAGCGACAACACCGCTCAAAGTCTTGGCGGGCATTTTAGTTGCAGCGAATTTCAAGGTACATCCCGTCTACTTGGCAGGAGGAGCAAATGGATAAATGGACAATTGACGATTGGGAACGCGAACGGGCGGCAGAGCAATTGGCCGCTTTTTATCTGTTCACTCCGATGTGCGGAACGTGTGCAGTGGCCTCAAAAATGCTGACAGTAATCGAAGCGATGCGTCCTGAGTTAACGATAGGTAAAGCGGATTTGAATTTTACGGAGCAACTGGCTTATGATTACGAGATTGAAAGCGTACCATGCCTGCTCATCCACCGGCAGGGGAAACCTATTGAAAAGATCTATGCATTCCAATCCGTACCTAACTTATTGGAAAAGTTGACTTGACATTCATCTCGAATATATGGTATAAGTAATACAATCAATTGAATAACGATACTCTTATAAAGAGCGGTGGAGGGAAGTGCCCTATGAAGCCCGGCAACCGTCACAATTGTGAAATGGTGCCAATTCACTCAAAGCGGAATGCTTTGACAGATGAGAGAACGGTAACGTACATAATTTTTCATACGTTCAGCCTTTCTGCTCGTCTGCAGAAGGGTTTTTTATATTCAAAAGCGGAATGCGCCGTTTAGCCTCGACAGGCACTGGAGGGCTTGCCGACAAAGGTGCGGTTTTTGCACCTTTTCGGAAAGACCGAAGTGACCCGAGAGGCTGGCGCATGCAGCTGGATGTTAATCTAAAGCGGAAGATGCCGTTTAGCTCCGACAGGCGTTGAAGGGCTTTCCATAAAGGCGCTCTTTGCCTTTCTGGAAAGATCGAAACGACCCGAGGAGCTGGCATCTGCAGCTGGATGTAATTAAAAGCGGAATGCGCCGTTTAGCTCCGAAAGGCACACATGTATAAAGCACACAAAAGAAAAAACATAATCACGGATTTACTAAAGGCGGTGCAGAAAATGATTCAACTGACAAACGTACATAAGAGATTCCAATTGAACCAAGCGGAAATTGTAGCGGTAGATGACGTGACGCTGGCTATCAAAGAAGGAGAAATTTTTGGCGTCATCGGTTACAGTGGGGCGGGGAAAAGTACATTGATCCGGCTGTTGAACGGTTTGGAACAGCCGACTTCAGGGAGTATTGTAATCAATGATCTGGAAATGACTACACTTAAAGGTGCAGGTCTTCGGAACGCGCGGCAGAAGATCAGTATGATTTTCCAGCATTTCAATTTGCTTTGGTCGCGTACAGTCGAAGACAATATTTCATTTCCGTTGGAGATTGCAGGTGTGAAGAAAGCTGAACGCGACGCGAAAGTGAAAGAACTGATTGATCTGGTTGGATTATCAGGACGGGAGAAAGCTTATCCTTCCCAGTTATCAGGCGGGCAGAAACAGCGTGTCGGCATTGCCAGAGCGCTTGCTAATGACCCTGAAGTTCTGCTGTGTGATGAAGCGACTTCAGCATTGGATCCCGAAACAACAAATGCCATCTTAGATTTGCTGACAGAAATTAATGAACGTCTCGGTTTGACGATTGTGCTCATTACCCATGAAATGCACGTCATCCGGAAGATTTGTCATCGCGTGGCGGTCATGGAAGCGGGAAAAGTGGTGGAAGTCGGCAATGTGCTCGACGTCTTCCAATCACCACAGGCCGAGATTACGAAACGTTTCATTTCTCAAGTTTCAGATAATGCAGATGCAGACGAAGCAATTAAGCATCTGCAGGAAGATACGAACGGCAAGCTCGTAAAGCTGACGTTCATAGGAGAACGGACTGAACAGCCGGTTTTGGCAGAATTAATCCGCAAGTTTGAGATCGACGTAAATATCGTGCAGGGGAACATCTCCGCTTTGCGTGACGGTGCGTACGGAACATTGATGTTACAGCTGATCGGCAATCCGGCAATCATTGATGAAGCAATTTCTTACCTGCACGCCAATGAAGTAAAGACGGAGGTGCTGACAAATGATTGAACAGTGGTTTCCTAACGTGAATTGGGACAAAATGTGGGAGGCAACAGGCGAAACACTGTACATGACAGCATTCTCGACTGTTCTGACATTTATTTTCGGCATCGCTTTGGGTCTTTTGTTATTCCTGACCAGCCGCGGACAATTATGGTCCAACAGATTTACAAATGTG
The DNA here is from genome assembly GCF_023707945.1 of Sporosarcina sp. NCCP-2331. NCBI lineage: Bacteria > Bacillati > Bacillota > Bacilli > Caryophanales > Caryophanaceae > Sporosarcina > Sporosarcina sp. NCCP-2331. Next base: position 53,935 of record NZ_BRCD01000024.1, on the reverse strand, counting down.
ATTACCGCAGCATTCGTCAATATTTTCCGTTCAATCCCATTCATCATTTTGATCATCTTGCTATTCCCGGTGACAAAGCTGTTAATTGGGACACTTCGCGGTCCGAATGCCGCATTGCCTGCATTGATCATCGGTGCCGCACCGTTTTATGCACGTATGGTATTGATCGCTTTGCAAGAAATTGACAGAGGCGTCATAGAGGCAGCCCGTTCAATGGGTGCAAAAACTTCGACAATCATTTTCAAAGTACTGCTGCCTGAATCAATGCCTGCATTGGTGTCGGGTATTACGGTAACATCCATTGCGCTCGTCGGCTATACGGCGATGGCAGGGGCAATTGGAGCGGGAGGTCTTGGTACCCTCGCCTATCTGGAAGGGTTTCAGCGTTCGCGCGGAGATGTCACAATGATGGCTACCATTCTGGTTCTTGTGATCGTATTTATTATTCAGTTCATTGGAGATTTAATCGTTAAACGTTTGGATAAGCGATAAAGGGATTTTCAGGGAGACCTGTTAACCATATAAAAAAAACATTTTGGTAAAGGGGAAATGTGAAAATGAAGAAGTTTTTATTCGGTCTATTCGCAGCTGTGCTTGTATTGGCTTTAGCAGCTTGTGGAACAAAAGACGATGGCAAGAATAGCGGGGATGCAGTAGATGTTGATGCAGATAAGCCGGCAGAGGAAAAAACGACGTTAACGGTAGGTGCATCTAATACACCTCACGCGGAGATTTTGGAAGAAGCAAAACCATTATTAGCTGAAAAAGGATACGATCTAGTAATCGAAAGCTATACAGATTATGTACTTCCTAATAAAGATTTGGATGAAGGTGAGTTGGATGCAAACTACTTCCAACACATTCCGTACCTAGAAAGTCAGATTGCGGATTTTGGCTATGACTTTGTAAATGCAGGATCTATTCACATTGAACCAATCGGTGTGTATTCGAAAAAATATAAGACGCTTGAAGAACTTCCTGAAGGTGCAACAATCCTGATCAGTAACTCGGTAGCGGATCACGGACGCGTGCTTGCGATGTTAGAAGAAAAAGGATTAATCAAGTTGAAAGACGGCGTGGAGAAAGTAAAAGCAGAGCTGGATGATATCGTAGAAAATCCGAAAAACTTGGAATTCGATCCGAATTATGAGCCGGCTCTTATGCCTCAGCTTTATAACAACGACGAAGGTGATGCATTGTTGATCAACTCGAACTTTGCAATCGATGCAGGATTGAATCCGATGGAAGATTCAATCGCATTGGAAGATAAAGAATCACCATACGTAAATATCGTCGCTACGAAAAAAGGCGATGAAGACAGCGATGCAATCAAAGCATTGGTAGAAGTTCTGACATCCCAAGAAATTCAAGATTTCATTGTAGAACAATGGGGCGGCGCGGTCGTTCCTGTAAAATAATGTAGAGTAGGCCGGCAGTGCATTTAGCTGCCGGCTTTTTTACGTCTATAACATTTTGACAATTACAAATTTAGTTCAAATCTATATTCTTACGGTGGTTTGTGGTAAAGTTATTTTGTTTCAGTCATACAGATGTCTATTTGAGGAGGACGTATTGTGAAGTTTAAATTAGGGCTCATTTGGCGAATTTTAATTGCCATTGTGCTGGCGATCGGGCTGGGTATGCTGCTGCCTGCTGTACATGAGGGGTTTGCGCATTGGTTCGTTCGGCTGGCGGCCACATTTAATATGCTGTTTGGAGGGTTTTTAAACTTTATTGTTCCGCTGATCATTATCGCGTTCATTGCGCCAAGTATTGCAAAGCTTGGAAAAGGGTCAGGCAAACTTCTTGGTCTGTCTGCTGCATTTGCATATGGATCTACTATTATTGCGGGACTGCTCGCATATTTTGCGGCGACGACGATTTTACCGAGCTTCATCCACCAATCAACGGATACTTCTATTGCAGAAGGTGCGCGTAAAGCGGGTACAGCGTTCTTTAAGATGGAAATGGATCCGGTCATGGGCATCATGACAGCGCTACTGCTGGCATTCGTTCTGGGAATCGGCATGGCTTCCATTAAAGGCAGAACAATGATGAGCTTCTTTGATGAGTTTAATTTAATTATCGAGAAAGTTATTTCTGTTGTCATTATCCCTTTGCTGCCGTTTCATATTTTTGGTATCTTCCTGAACATGACGTACACAGGTGAAGTGGCCAATGTGCTCTCCGTGTTCGTAGTCGTATTTATTATGATTATCGCATTGCATCTGATTATGCTGACAATCCAGTATACGACAGCAGGTGCACTGAATGGACGTAATCCTTTCAGTCTAATGAAAACTATGCTGCCTGCTTATTTAACGGCAATAGGCACACAGTCTTCCGCTGCTTCGATACCTGTTACGCTGCGGCAGGCCAAGAAAACCGGTGCTTCCGAACGAGTTACGAATTTTGCTATTCCTTTATTCGCGACAATCCATCTATCCGGAAGTACGATTACTATCGTTTCCTGCTCAATCGGCGTCATGCTGATGAACGGATTCGACATTAGTTTCGGCAGTTATCTGCAGTTTATATTCATGCTGGGGGTTACAATGATCGCGGCTCCGGGCGTTCCTGGAGGAGCTGTTGTGGCGGCGACAGGATTGCTTACATCCATGCTGGGCTTTAACGAAGCGATGGTTGCGCTGATGATTGCTCTGTATTTAGCACAGGATAGTTTCGGTACAGCTACCAACGTAACAGGAGACGGTGCACTTGCAATGATCGTGGACCGTTTCACAAAAAAAGTATAAAAGTGGATAAAAAGCCGGCGATTTTTGTCGGCTTTTTTTGTTTAATTCTTATGTACTATTCTTTTGCTGATTCTCATTAGACGGTATTCAATTGAAAAATAGACAGTAGGGAAAACCCTTATCAACAGCGCGGGATCAAGGAACTCTGTCACAATATATAATGGTTCTCAAAGATTTGCAACCGGTTCGAATATGGGGTAAGATTAGAATGATACTAAATAGAGAATGGCTAACCATTCAACGCGACTATACTGGAGGTATTGGAATGGCAACTTTGGAAATTAAAGATCTTCATGTCGAAATTGAAGGCAAGGAAATCTTAAAAGGTGTTACATTAACAATAAATACAAATGAGATTCATGCAATCATGGGTCCCAATGGTACGGGGAAATCCACACTTGCTTCTGCAATCATGGGTCATCCGAAATATGAAGTAACATCCGGATCTGTCACGATTGATGGACAAGATGTTTTAGAAATGGAAGTAGACGAGCGTGCATTGGCTGGTCTGTTCCTTGCAATGCAGTACCCAAGTGAAATCACTGGCGTAACAAACGCAGATTTCCTTCGTTCAGGTATCAATGCACGCCGTGAAGAAGGCGATGAAATCGGTCTGATGAAATTCATCCGTGAACTCGACAGCAAAATGGAGTTCTTGGAAATGGATGAAGATATGGCAACTCGTTATTTAAACGAAGGCTTCTCAGGCGGAGAGAAAAAGCGTAATGAAATCCTTCAGCTTATGATGTTAAAACCAAAATTCGCGATTCTGGACGAGATTGACTCTGGTCTGGATATCGACGCATTAAAAGTTGTTTCTAATGGAATTAACGAAATGCGCGGTGAAGGATTTGGCTGCTTGATCATCACACACTATCAGCGTTTGCTTAACTACATTACACCTGACCACGTACACGTGATGATGCAGGGTAAAGTAGTGAAATCTGGCGGTCCTGAACTGGCAGCTAAACTTGAAAGCCAAGGATATGACTGGATTAAAGAAGAGTTGGGCATTGAAGACGAAACAGTTCATTCAGAAGCATAAGAAAGGGGACGACTAAAAATGACGGTTGAAACAAAATTGGCATTGACCGAACAGGACGTCCGCTCTTATTCCGCAAACGTGGAGGAAGCTGCTTGGATGGCAGATTTTCGTGCAAATGCTCTTGCGAAAGCAGAAGTTCTTGCAATGCCGAAACCAGATAAAACAAAGATTACTAATTGGAATTTCACAGAATTCCCTTCACATACAGTAGAAAGCTCAATTTTTGCGACGCTTGAAGAATTACCGACAGAAGCAAAAGCATTGATTGACCACGAACAGCAAGAAAATATTTACGTGCAGCACAATAATACTCCTTCTTTCACTTCATTATCAGATGATTTGAAGTCACAGGGTGTAATCTTAACGGACATCTTCACTGCTTCACGTGAGCACAGTGACCTGGTGCAGAAGTATTTAATGACGGACGGCGTCAAAGTCGATGAACATAAATTGACTGCTTTGCATGCAGCATTGATCAACGGCGGAGCATTTGTATATGTACCGAAAAATGTAGTGATTGAAGAGCCGCTTCAAGTGCTGTTCATACACGATAATGAAAAAGCTTCATTATTCAACCACGTTTTATTGGTAGCGGAGGCAAACAGCTCTGTGACATATGTAGAGAACTATCTTTCTACAATGGAGCACGGTGAAGGTCAGGCGAACATTGTATCGGAAGTATTTGCTCAGGATAATGCGAAAGTAGTTTATGGTGCAGTGGACGTGTTAGCAGAGGGTTTGACAACATACGTGAACCGCCGTGGCGTTACTGGACCGCATGCACGGATTGAGTGGGCGCTCGGTTTGATGAACGACAGCAACACCATTTCTGAAAATATCACGCACTTAGTCGGAAACGGCTCATCAAGTGATATGAAATCAGTAGTTGTCGGACGTGGAAACCAGAAGCAGAATTTCACATCTGAAATTGTGCACTGGGGACTTGATACAGACGGTTTCATTCTGAAGCACGGTGTGATGAAAGAATCTTCATCTGCAATCTTTAACGGAATCGGCCGTATTGCGAAAGGGGCAACCCGCTCCAACGCAGTCCAAGAGTCAAGAATCCTCATGCTGAGTGAAAGAGGACGCGGAGATGCGAATCCGATTTTGCTTATTGATGAAGATGATGTGACAGCAGGCCACGCAGCATCAGTTGGCCGTGTAGATCCGCTGCAAATGTTCTATCTAATGAGCCGCGGTATTTCAAAAGAACAAGCAGAACGCCTCATCATACATGGCTTTTTAGCGCCGGTGGTCAGCAAATTGCCGATTGAAGGAGTTAGAAAACAATTGACGGAGGTAATCGAAAGGAAAGTGCGCTAATGCTCAATAAAGAGATCCGCAATCATTTCCCGATACTTGATCAAGAAATCAATGGACATCCTCTTGTGTACCTGGACAGCGCAGCTACTTCACAGAAGCCTGTTCAAGTCATTGAGGCACTCGACAACTATTACCGCTGGAATAATTCCAATGTGCATCGCGGAGTGCACACGCTTGGAAATAAAGCAACAGACGGTTATGAAGGTGCTCGGGAAAAAGTCCGTAAATTTATAAATGCAAAGTCAACAGAAGAAATTATTTTCATGCGCGGTACGACGACTGCATTGAATACAGTAGCAGAAAGCTATGGGCATGCAAATGTTTCTGAAGGCGATGAAATTGTCATTACTCATATGGAACATCACTCCAATATCATTCCGTGGCAGCAGCTCGCTAAAGAAACCGGCGCAGTCCTGAAGTATATTGATCTGGAAGAGGACGGCACGCTGTCACTGGATAAAGTGCGAGAGACCATTACAGACCGTACGAAAATTGTGTCGATTATGTATGTCTCAAACGTCCTTGGAACGATGAACCCGATTGAAGAAATTACGGAAATTGCTCATCAGCATGGAGCAATCATGTGTGTGGATGCTGCGCAGGCTGCTCCTCATATGCGAATCGATGTGCAGAAGCTAAATTGTGATTTCCTTGCGTTTTCCGGACATAAAATGTGCGGACCTACAGGAATCGGTGTACTGTACGGCAAGAAAGAATTGCTCAATAACATGGAACCGATTGAATTCGGCGGAGAGATGATCGATTTCGTCGGTCTTTACGAATCAACTTGGAAAGAGCTCCCTTGGAAATTTGAAGGAGGCACGCCTATTATTGCAGGTGCCATCGGTTTAGGCGCAGCCATCGATTATTTAGAAGAAATCGGTCTGGATGCAATCGAACGTCATGAACACGATCTGGCGGGCTATGCAATGGATAAGATGTCTGAAATTAACGGGCTGACGATCTATGGTCCAAGAGATCCCGAAAAACGTGCAGGTTTAGTGACATTTAATTTGGATGATGTACATCCGCACGATGTTGCCACTGTGCTGGACATGAACGGAATTGCTGTCCGTGCCGGCCATCACTGTGCACAGCCATTAATGAAATGGCTTGCGTGTTCAGCGACAGCCCGTGCCAGTTTCTATCTCTATAACACAACAGAAGACGTAGACCGTCTTGTGGAAGGACTTCGCTCAGCAAAGGAGTATTTCAAAGATGTCAACTAATAAACTGGATCAGCTATACCGGTCTGTAATCATGGATCATTATAAAAATCCGAAAAACAAAGGCGTTCTGGAAGGCGGAAATGTCACGATCGATATGAACAATCCGACTTGCGGTGACGTGATTCATCTGACTATGAATGTGGAAGATGATATCGTCAAAGAAGCGAAGTTTGAAGGGGAAGGCTGCTCCATTTCAATGGCGTCAGCTTCCATGATGACTCAGATGATCAAAGGCAAAACGACAGAACAGGCAACGAAACTCGCTCATGCATTTTCAGACATGATGTTAGGCAAAGACTTGGATGATTCTATTGAATTAGATGATTTAGAAGCTCTTTCGGGTGTCGCGCAATTCCCTGCCCGTATTAAGTGTGCAACATTGAGCTGGAAAGCGATGGAAAAGGGAGTCTCCGGCGAGCCGCAGTGACCTTGGCCAAAGTATGAGCAATTATGGGACGGAGGAATAAAAAATGGCGAAACAAATGCCGGAAATCGGCGATTACAAATATGGTTTCCATGACAAAGACGTTTCTGTATTCCGTTCAGAACGCGGTCTGACACGTGAGATAGTAGAAGAGATTTCTAATATGAAGGAAGAACCGCAGTGGATGCTGGATTACCGTTTAAAATCTTTGGAGATTTTCTACAGCAAACCAATGCCGCAGTGGGGCGGAGACTTGAATTCACTGAATTTCGATGAAATCACGTACTACGTAAAACCTTCTGAAGCAACAGAAACTTCTTGGGATGAAGTGCCTGAAGAAATCAAGCGTACGTTTGATAAACTGGGCATTCCGGAAGCAGAACAAAAGTACTTGGCAGGTGTATCTGCACAGTATGAATCAGAAGTGGTTTACCACAATATGAAACAAGAACTTACGGATCTGGGAATTGTCTTTAAAGACACGGATTCTGCACTTCTTGAAAACGAAGAGTTGTTCAAGAAATATTGGGGTACGGTTATTCCGAACTCTGACAATAAATTCTCAGCGCTAAACTCTGCAGTATGGTCGGGTGGATCGTTTATCTATGTGCCGCCCGGCGTGAAAGTAGAAACCCCGCTACAGGCGTATTTCCGTATCAACTCGGAAAACATGGGACAGTTTGAACGTACACTGATCATCGTGGACGAAGGCGCAAGCGTTCATTACGTAGAAGGCTGTACAGCACCTGTCTATACAACAAACTCCCTGCACAGTGCGGTAGTTGAAATCATCATCAAAAAAGATGCATATTGCCGTTACACGACTATCCAGAACTGGGCGAACAACGTCTACAATCTGGTAACAAAGCGTGCGGTGTGTGAAGAAAACGCCACAATGGAATGGATTGACGGCAACATCGGCTCTAAATTGACGATGAAGTATCCGGCTGTTATCTTAAAAGGCGAAGGCGCACGCGGTATGACATTATCGATCGCTCTTGCAGGTAAAGGTCAGCATCAGGATGCCGGTGCGAAAATGATGCACTTGGCTCCAAATACTTCTTCAACAATTGTATCTAAGTCGATTTCTCAGCACGGCGGGAAAGTAACATACCGCGGTATTGTCCACTTCGGACGTAAAGCGGACGGTGCCCGTGCAAATATTGAATGTGATACATTGATCATGGATAAGCAATCCACTTCCGATACAATTCCATACAATGAAATCCTGAACGACAATATTTCATTGGAACACGAAGCAAAAGTATCGAAAGTTTCCGAAGAGCAGCTCTTCTACTTGATGAGCCGCGGTATTCCTGAACTGGAAGCAACGGAAATGATCGTCATGGGCTTCATCGAGCCATTCACAAAAGAACTGCCGATGGAATATGCGGTAGAGATGAACAGATTGATCAAGTTCGAGATGGAAGGTTCCATCGGTTAATATAAAAAATACCCTGCAGCATCCTTAATTGGACGCTGCAGGGATTTTTTGTTTACGGAAATTTCATTGTTCGTTTTTATTTATTGCCACAACCGCAATGGTGCATCGAGAAATACAGATTAATTTTCCTTCTTCGTCGGTAATCTGGATATCCCAAACCATAGATGTACGGCCGCGGTGCAATGGCGTAGCGGTGGCAGTTACCACGCCGTCTTTTTTACCCCGTATATGATTTGCGTTGATTTCCAAACCTACCGGGTAATGTGTTTGAGGATTCAGGTTCAAGGCCGCAGCAAAACTTGCGGCAGTTTCTGCAAGAGCGACAGAAGCCCCTCCATGGAGCAAACCCATTGGCTGATGAGTTTTAGGCCCGACCGGCATCTCGCAAACTACTTTGTCAGGCGTCGCCTCTTTAAATGTGATGTCCAATGCACCAATAAGAGTTTTCTCTAAATTAATTCCATCCACTAAATTAAGTTCATTCATCCGTATCTCTCCCATCTGTATGCTGGGCAACACCCGCATAAAGTTTTTACAGGAATCATAAACTTTGTTATAATCCATGTATATACATATAATAATATATGGTGTGTATAATATGTCAAGAATAACAGAAAATTTAAATAAGTGGATTTTTATAAAGGAGCGGACTTAATGAAACGAGAATTAGACCAGAAACAAGCTGATCATATCATCCAAGTCTGCGCATGCGCCAATCTGCGAACTGTATCTGGATCACTGACACAGCTGTACAATAGACTGCTGAAACCCACGGGATTGAAAATTACTCAATACTATATGCTGGGCAATATTTATACTTCACCTGATATTTCAATCAGCAGGCTTGGAGAGATCATGCTGCTGGATCAGACAACGGTTACGCGTAACCTGAATATTTTAAAGGATTCCGGGCTGGTTGAGATTCATAGGGCTGAGCATGATTCGCGGACGAAGGTAGTATCCATAACAGAATTAGGCTATGAAAAATTAAATAATGCTACGCCTGTCTGGTATGAGGTTCAAGAGCGGATTGAAAGTTCTATTGGCAAAGATGAATATATAGATTTATTAAACAAACTGGGTGAACTGCATGAGGTCATTGATAACTATGACAGCTAGAAGCGGCACAAGATGAATTCTCCTCTTGCTGTTAATCACTCAGTGAAGTCTGACAGGTAAAAGATATAGTGATAAATTGATTGACAAGTCGAATAAATCCAGTAGAATACATGTATATACATGTAATGTAAGTTTGCTTAAACTTCTCTATTTGCTTTTGAGGTTATTTTTTTGTAAATAGATTGAAAGCGCTTACGGAAAAGGGGAGAGTTTATGATGAATTTAGTAGATTTGAAAAAGAGTATGAGTCTTCCGGTGATTGCTTCACCCATGTTCATTATCAGTAATCCGAAGACGGTGATTGAGCAGTGTAAAGCAGGAATTATCGGAGCCATGCCATCTTTGAATGCAAGACCAATTGCACAATTTGAAGAGTGGCTTATCGAAATCACAGAGGAACTGGCAGATTATAATGCGAAAAATCCTGATAAACCGGCAGCGCCATTTGCAATTAACCAAATCGTCCACCGTTCCAATGAAAGACTGCAGGAAGATATGGAGCTTTGTGTGAAATACAAAGTTCCGATCATTATTACCTCACTTGGTGCAAGAGAAGATGTTTATGAAGCAGCGCACAGTTATGGCGGGATCGTGCTTCATGATGTCATCAATAATTTTTTCGCGAAGAAAGCAATTGAAAAAGGAGCAGACGGCCTGATTGCGGTAGCGGCGGGAGCAGGGGGGCACGCAGGTCCGAAAAGTCCATTTGCTCTCATTCAGGAAATCCGTGAATGGTTTGACGGGCCGCTTGCGCTTGGCGGATCTATTGCAACAGGAGGAAGCGTGCTGGCTGCTGAAGCGATGGGCGCAGATTTTGCATACATCGGCTCTCCATTTATTGCGACGGAAGAGGCGAGAGCTGTAGAGGAATATAAACAGGCAATTGTAGACGGAAATTCTGATGATATTGTATACAGTAACTATTTCACCGGAGTACACGGGAATTATTTAGCTCCGTCGATTCGTGCTTCAGGCTTAGATCCTGATAACTTGCCTGAAAGTGATCCGACGAAAATGAACTTTGGCGGGGACGCCGGTCAAAAAGCGTGGAAGGATATTTGGGGATGCGGACAGGGCATTGGCGTAATTGACAAGGTGCAGCCGACAAAGGACTATGTAGCACAGTTAGCAGAGCAGTATAACCAGGCAAAAGACAAACTGGTTGGTGATAGAGTAAACGCAGCAAGCAGATAATGGAGGAGGATATTTATGCAGCACATGTTATTCAGTGATCCAATTACATTAAATGCAGTACGCTATAAAGACAGGGAAGCACTTTCTTATAACGGCTTGCGATTTACTTATCAGGATTTTAACAACAGAATTAATCAACTGGCCCATGCGCTGCAAAGTACCGGGGTGAATAAAGGCGACAAAGTGGCAATCATGCTGATGAATTGCCATCAATTATTCGAACTTATTTTTGCTTGTGCAAAGATCGGCGCTGTTGCTGTACCGGTCAACTCACGGTTTGTCAGTCGTGAAATTCAACATGTTGTGGATGATTCAGAAGCTCTTTTGCTGGTTGTGGACTCTCGCTTTTTGGATGAAGTCTTGCCTTCCAGTGAGCAGTATAAAACTGTTAAACACTTTATTACGGTTGGATCGAGCGACAAGGTGCAATATCCTGAGTATGAGGAATTGATTGCAAATTTCTCTAAAGAAGAACCAGTTCCTTCGTCGCCTCTTACTGAATTAGATACATTAACAATTATGTATACAGGCGGGACGACAGGTTTTCCGAAAGGAGCGGTTCGTTCTCATCGCAGTATGTATTTAGTTACGTTATTATTCAGTATCGAATTTCAGATTGGAAGGCTTGGAAGAGGATTGGCTGCCGGTCCTTTATATGGTGCTGCCGCGTTAAGTATTTCTCTGCCGAATTTATATGTAGGAAACAGTCTTCATATTTTGGAGAAATTTCATCCTGTAGAGGTGTTACAAGCGATTGATGAAGAAAAGACGACAACAACATTTTTAGCACCGCCTATGCTGGAAGCCATCTTTTCATTACCTGAGGAAATATTGCGGCAGTATGATGTCTCTTCGTTAAAGTCTATCATTTCCGTAGGGGCACCTTTGCATACGAGTACAAAAGAAAAAGTCTTTGCGTATTTCCCGACAGCTGACCTGAATGAGTTCTATGGAGCTACAGAATTGGGCGGCGCGGCAAATTTGTTTCCTGAAATGCAGAAAGACAAGGACCGTTCTGTTGGCGTACCAATGCTGGGAATGGATATCGAATTGCGCAATGATAAGAGAGAACCTGTGAAGGAGAATGAAGCGGGAGAGTTCTTCGTTAAAGGGATTACACTGTGCGATGAATATTATAAAAGACCTGAGGCCAATAAAGAGTCTTTTGATGGTGAGTGGCTAAGCTTAGGTGATATAGGAGTGCAGGACGAGGATGGCTACTATTATATCGTTGATCGGAAGCAAGATATGATCTTATCCGGTGCCATTAATGTTTACCCAGCAGAAATTGAAGGTGTTCTGCATGAACATCCTGCCATAGCAGATGCAGCTGTAATCGGCATACCTGATGAGAAGTGGGGAGAAGTATCTTTGGCTGCAGTAGTATTACGTCCAGGGGAAAAAGTGTCAAAAGAAGATCTGATTGAATTCTGTCAGGGCAAATTGGCAAAGTATAAGATTCCGCAGCATATTGATTTTGTAGAAGAACTGCCGCGTAGTCTTCAAGGAAAACTGCTGAAATTCAAAATACGTAAAAATTACGAGTGAAAATAACATCAAAAAAACGAAGTGCGAATTGCACTTCGATTTTTTTGTTACTCTTCAGAATCCTGAACGGACGCTGCTGATTCAGTTTGAGGTGTTGTATGATCAGATTTAGAACGGATCACTTCATTCGTCAGCTGTTCAATGCTCGGACGGATATTGCTTTTGCCCGAGAAGTTCTCCAGCATTTCCTTCATATCAATTCCCGAGGAAGCTTTCAAGGTTTCTTGGAGTGTTGACATCAGGTCGGTAGCATAGGAAGTGACTTTATTGGCACCGCCGCCTTCACCGCCGCCAGTATCGACTACAGTAATCTTATCGATATTGCCAAGCGGGCTGGCGATTTCTTTCGCATATTCAGGAAGCATGTTCACAATCATATCCAGCATAGCTGCCTGGCCGTAGTGTTCGAAAGCTTCTGCGATTTTGCGTTTTGCTTCGGCTTCTGCAAGACCTTTTAGACGAATAATATCGGCTTCAGATTCACCTTGCGCACGCTGTGACTGTGCTTTGGCTGTACCGTCGAGACGGACTTTCTCAGCATCTGCCTGTGCACGGGCTTCAATACGGTACTTTTCTGCATCTGCTTCTGCCAGCTGTCTTGATTTCTCAGCTTCAGCGTTTTGTTCAATTGCGTAGCGGTCCGCATCCGCTTTTTTCTTCACTTCAGAATCATATTGTTTCTCTCGGCGCAGAATTTCTTTTTCTTCCAATTCGATTTGTTTTTGACGCTCGATAATCCGGACCTGCATTTCCTGTTCCGTTACTTCTTGTTTGGAACGTGCAGTCTGTAATTCATACGCCTGGTCGGCGCGTGCTCTCGCTACATCCTGTTCGCGTCGGTATTCCGCTACTTTCAGCTGATTTTCCTTTTCCGCTTCGGCAATTTCAGTTGCCCGTTCCAGCTCTGCCTTCTGTGCTTCTTTTGATGCTTCGGCATTTTTTATACGTGTTTCTTTTTCTGCTTCAGCCATCGCTATGTCTGCATCGCGTCTGACCTGTGCAATCCGCGGCTTTCCTAATGAATCAAGATAGCCATTTTTATCTCGCACGTCTTTTATCGTGAATGAAACGATGATCAGTCCCATTTTTGCGAGATCCTGTGAAGCGACCCGCTGAACTTCCTGCGAAAATTTATCACGGTTTTTATAGATTTCTTCTACTGTCATGGAGCCCAGGATAGACCGCAAATGTCCTTCGAGTACTTCCTTCGCTTCGTTTTCACGGTCAGCTTTTGATTTCCCTAAGAATTGTTCGGCAGCCGTTGCGATTTCAGAAATGGAGCCGCCGATTTTGATGATGGCCGTGCCGTCTGCCATGACCGGAACTCCCTGCTCTGTATACACTTCAGGAGTGGAAACTTCCAGTTTGCTTGATAATAAACTAAGCGGTTCTGCCTGCTGGAAAACAGGGAATACAAATGTACCGCCGCCCCGGATAATTTTAATCCGATTTCCAGACTCATCCGTATGTACATTTTTCGAACCCAGATAACTGCCGGTTACGATCAATGCTTCATCGGGCCCCACCGTTTTGTATTTCATTACATAAACACCAATAACAGAAATTAATACAATTGCAACAATTCCTAACACAATCCATAAACTCATGTTGTTTCCCCCTTATTTATTATTTGAAGCGGAACGGTTCATACTCTTTAACAAAGAATGTGCCGTTTTTTACTTCGATCAGCAATACTTCTTTTCCATACTCGATTGCTTCATTCTCATATCCAGCCGCTCGTTTTGCCAGATTACCATTGACAGTTTCGAGCAAGATTTCACCAAAACCGTCCACAGGAATAGGTACGATAACTTTTCCAACCAGACCTGTCAGTGATTCATCTGTATAGGCAAGCGAAACTTCTGCAGACCTGAGCGGAACTAACACAAAGAAATAAAGTAAGAAGTCCAAAGCAACAGCAATTCCTGCTGCGATAGCTAATATACCCCAGCTGTTTAAAGATGAGAGCAATTCTAAAACATATGCGGCAGCTGAAGTAAAGGTGATGAACGCGAGAATGACAGCAGGGTCAAGGAATGGACTCATTTCGCCGATACCTTCAGCCAGGTCACTGAGCAGTACATACAGCACACTTGCGATCCCTGCAATAATTAATACAGTCAAATAGATATTTTGTACAGCAAATCCAAACAGCTCCATGTTCAATCCCTCTCTTCTACGTTATCCCGTTACTAATTATACGGATATACAAATGAAAGGTTTCATTAATTATCAAAACAGTAAAATATTTTACAAAGAAGAATTCTTCGGGGTGTATTCATTAATAGAGCCAATTAGTTGAAGATATACCTAATAGGGTATATAGTCTAATTAACAACTTATGAAAAGAGGCCTTTTTTTTATGACTGTAAATTTGATCCGGCGAGTGTTCACGCTGCTTTAGAGGCATGAAAAATATCAAACAACTTTTCACGTGCAGAACGTGCAGAATCGAAACGGCGGAAGAGATGGAAAAGAAGCTATTTCCGCAGTTTTGCATTGGTCATGCCGCATTTGCTGTGATGGGTCTGGTACTCGTCATCTTGGAATGGACTCATTAATTTAGGAGGCTGTAAGAATGGGATGGATTTTCATTGCACTCATCGCCGCATTTCTCGTCTGGCGGATGAAACCGACAAAAGGCGTACAAACCATGTCGGCTGATGAGCTAAAAGATCGGTTAAAAGATCAAACAATCCAGTTTATTGATGTGCGGACGCCGGCTGAATTTAAGGGACGCCATATTAAGGGGTTCCAAAATATTCCTTTGAATCTTCTTCCCGGCAAACTTGCTGAGTTGAATAAAGAACAGGAAGTAATTGTCATCTGTCAGAGCGGCATGCGCAGCTCTCAGGCAGCAGGAAAGCTGAAGAAGGCGGGATTCACCAGCGTGACGAACGTCCGAGGCGGGATGAGCGCGTGGCAGAGGTAAGTTAAGGAAGTGTGTTTCGGGTATGTTTGCCCGAGACGCTTTTTTTATAGTGTAAACTGCGTGGGATAGGGTACTGGAAAGGTAACAGTTGTTACTTTTCAACAGCTAATATGATACCGGTAACGATTATTCCGAAAAATATATAAGGTATGATACACTACTAGAAAGGTAAAAGGAGGCGACTTTCCATGATTCATATTGGGCTGACAGGATGGGGAGACCACCCGAGCCTGTATAATGAAAAGACTGCGGCGAATAAAAAACTGGTGGATTACAGCAGGCATTTTCCGATTGTCGAGCTGGATTCCACATTTTATGCCATCCAGTCTGAGAAAATGATGAAGAAGTGGACAGAAGAGACACCGGCTGATTTTCAATTCATTGTGAAAGCTTACCAAGGCATCACAGGACATCAGCGGGGCAAGCTGCCGTATGAGTCTGAAGAAGAAATGTTTTCGCTGTTTAAACTGTCGATGACGTCTTTTGCAGAAGCGGGAAAGTTGGCGATGGTGCTGGTGCAGTTTCCGCCTTGGTTTGACTGCCAGAAAGAAAATGTGGATCGGATCCGCTATGTCCATGAACAGCTGCAGCCCTTACCGATTGCGGTAGAGTTCCGTCATCAGTCATGGTATACGCCTGCATACCGGCAGAAGACATTGGACTTTTTACAGAGTCTGAATATTATCCATGTGGTATGTGATGAACCGCAAGTCGGTGACGGCAGTGTGCCGCTCGTGCCGGTTGCGACAGACTCCAAAGTACTGCTTCGTCTTCATGGCCGCAATGACAGCGGATGGGTCAACACACAAAGGGACAGCAAGGCCTGGCGCAAGGTTCGTTATTTATATGATTATAGTGAAAAAGAGCTGCAGGGGATGAGCGAAATCGTCAGCAGTCTAGAACAGCAGGCGGAAGAAGTATTTGTCATTTTCAATAATAATTCCGGACAGCATGCAGCAAAGAACGCCAAGCAATTTGCGGAACTTTTCAACATAGAATGCGGACAGCCGCTCACCAAGCAGATGGACTTGTTTGAGGAGGATCTATAATTAATGGAATATGTATTACTCGCAATTATTGGATTGGCGTCAGGTGTAATCGGTTCGATCGCGGGGCTCGGCGGAGGCACCATTTTAGTGCCTGTTACCTTGTTTATCGGGCTAAATCTAGGCATGATCCCCGATATCACACCGCAGAGCGTAGTCGGTCTGTCAGTCATCATGATGATTGCAAATGGACTTGGCTCGACAGTTTCTTATATGAAAGTAAAAACGATTGATTACCGCAGTGCGTTTCTATTTTTCGGTGCAAGTATTCCAGGTATCATATTCGGCGCCTATATTAATAAAGGACTTGATATTAAATCCTTTAATCTCTATTTTGGAATTCTGCTGATCGTACTTTCCATTTTATTATTGACGAGAAAGTATCTGAAACCGATCCAATGGTTTGTGGAACACGGCAAAAAGATTAACTTCACTGATCCGCAGGGAGAAACGCATATATACGGCTACCCGATCTGGTTTGCGATTCTGCTGTCTCTGTTCATTGGCTTTACGTCAGGATTATTCGGTATCGGAGGCGGCACAATGGTCGTGCCTGCGATGATTCTGCTGTTCCTGTTTCCGCCGCACGTGGCGGTGGCTACCTCTATGCTGATGGTTTTCCTGTCGTCTCTCGTCAACTCGGTATCACATATTTCACTCGGGCACGTCCCATGGCTTTACACCATTCCAGTAGTTCCCGGCGCCTACTTCGGCGGAATGCTAGGGGCGTATTTGAACGGCAAAATGAAATCAGATACATTGGTTTTGGTCATACGCATCATTTTACTCGTCTTTGGATTACGTTCCATTTATGAGGGGATCTGGGGTTGACATACATGGAAGAATCAGTTGCTACCATTCATATTTACCACACTAACGACATACATAGCCATTTTGAAAACTGGCCGCAGATTAAACGTTTTTTGCAGCAGCGGAAAGAGCAGGCTGCACATGCAGGAGAAGCCTGTTTCATCTTTGATGTCGGCGACCATGTGGACCGCTCGCACCCTTTCACGGAAGGAACCGAAGGCAAGGGCAATGTGGAACTATTGAATGAAGCAGGATATGACGCGGTAACTATCGGCAACAACGAAGGGATTACGATGTCGAAGGAAGCGCTGAATACATTGTACGAAGATGCTTTATTCGAAGTTCTGGTGTGTAATTTAAGAGAACTGAACGGTAAACTGCCATATTGGGCCAAGTCCTCTAAAGTTCTGGAAACATCAGACGGCGTGAGAATCGGAATTGTCGGAGCGACTGCGCCTTACTTTGCTTTTTATCGCCAGCTTGGCTGGGAAGTTATAGAGCCGCGTGAACAGTTGCAGCAGATTGCCCGTCAGCTGAAGAAAGAGTCGGATGTAGTGGTCTGCCTGTCTCATTTAGGCATCAATGAAGATCGATTGCTTGCGGAAGAATGTCCGGAATTTGATATCGTTTTAGGCGCCCACACTCACCATCTGCTGCCAAATGGAGAATGGTCGGATGACACACTGATCGGAGCGGCGGAGAAGTTCGGGCATTATGTGGGCCATATCCTTGTAAATGTGGACCGCATAACAAATCAAGTAGTTTCTATGGAAGCAGAAGTCTTTCCGACAAATACCATGGAACAGACAGCAGAAGATGTAGAGCAAGTAAATGCCTACCTGGCTGCAGGAGAGGATGCGCTGCACGTTCCGGTATTTTATAATCCGTCTCCCTTAACACAAAAACTGACAGGCGACAGTCCGCTTTCCTCGTTTTTCGGCCGTGCGTTAGTCGCTTATACAGGAGCAGATTGTGCTCTTTTCAACGCAGGGATATTTATGGGGAGTCTGAATGAAGGATGGGTGACGAAGGGCGATCTGCATCGTTTACTGCCGCATCCGATCAATCCTTGCATCGTAACGCTTGACGGCGCTGAGCTGCTGGAAGTTTATGAACAGTCACTGGATCCGAAGTGGACGGAAATGAAGATTAAAGGGTTAGGATTTCGCGGAACATTCATGGGGGCAGTGCTTCATGAGCATCTGTTCCTCAACTCTGAAGAGCAGCTGTTTGCCGGCAATCGGGCGGTGGAAGCAGGAAAAAGCTACAGCCTCGCGACGCTTGATATGTTCACATTCGGCTTTTTCTTTCCTTCATTAAAAGAAGCGCCAAAGCAATATATCATGCCTGAAATGCTCCGCGATGTCCTCGGCTGGTATGGAAGAAAATATTTTAATGACTGATAGTTATGCACGCCTCCTGACTCGCATAAAGTGAAGCAGGAGGCGTCTTTATGCGGTTTTATACAAATCAAAAAAAACCAAGAAAAACGCGGCAGGCGACAAATTGGCTGCGGTTTATCATTCCAACCATCATCGTGGCAGTCGCCTTATTTTTTTATACAGTCAATAAACAATTGACCCCGATTTATACTAATTATGCAGAAATCCAAACGCAAAAAATTGCCAGCCATGTCATCAGCCAAGCAATTCAAGCGCGTTCTTCAAGTGTGTATGATATCAATGAAATCATTGAAAATGTGCCGGATGAAACCAGAGACACAGTGACAACGAAGTTCAATGCGGAAATTATTCAGCAAGTCATGGCGGAAATGCATCAGTTGGTAGAAGATCACTTGGAACGTGCAGAAGGCGGAGATTTAGATATGCTGCCTCCGCTTGGCGACTTGGAATATAATCCTGAAATGATGCAAAAAGAGCAGGGCATCGTGTTCTTTGTGCCGCTCGGTCAAGCGACTAATATTCCGTTGATCGGTAATCTCGGTCCGAAAATCCCCATTCGTTTTCACGTTGTGGGAGAGGTGCATGCGACAGTGGAAAACAATATAGTGGAATTCGGCATCAATAATGCTTATGTGGAATTAAACTTGGTGCTCCAAGTGAATGTACAGATCATCGTTCCGCTCGCGACGAGCAAAAGTGTTGTGGAACAGAAAATGCCTGTGGCCATCGGTTTAATCAGAGGCAAGGTACCGCAAATTTATTCGAAGGGGGATCAGATGCCGGCACAGGTTGAAGTGCCTTTGGAGGATTACGAATAAATGGGTATTGTGAACACTGTCGATTCTTGCTACACTGAGAATAGAAGAATATCGAGACTTACGTAGAGGCTGCATTGTTTATAAGTATCTTGCGAGAGAGTGACATCCATGACCGCAAGTGAAAGGAGACAGTGCCGAAGTTTGGGAAGGGTCAACTTCTCAGATTGGGGTCATTTCAAAAAGGAATGACACTGTCATACAGCGAAATGTATGGAGAGCTACAATAGCCAGATGATCCGCATCGACACTCAGTATATAATGAATGATCCGCAGATTAATTTAGCCGACTCCTACACGTTTGTATAACTTGGCGGAGCCGGTTTTTTGCTCTTTAATCCTTTTGTATGGTCGATATGATCTGGCAATTAGAAGAGGAGGAATTGATATGATTGGAACGTGGGTATCCATTTTGCCTCCTGTTATCGCTATCGTCATGGTATTGATTACGAGGAGGGTATTATTGTCGCTGGGGGCGGGAATTGTTTCAGCGGCCTTGCTCATCGCGTCGTTTTCTCCCGTGGAGACATTGAAAAATGTCTGGACGGCAATGACGATTTCATTTTGGGATGGCGGACTAAATACGTATAACATATTTATTATGCTATTTTTATTATTGCTTGGTGTCATCACAGCGTTTGTCAGCCTTTCCGGCGGCAGCGCAGCATTTGCAAGGTGGGCGGTGACACGCATCCGAACGAAACGCGGAGCGAAATTGCTGACGATGATTCTCGGAATCGCTATTTTCGTGGATGACTATTTTAATGCACTGGCAGTTGGTCAGATTGCGAGACCGATTACGGATCAGCATAAAATATCACGTGCGAAACTCGCTTATTTTATTGATTCGACATCTGCTCCGATTTGTGTAGTCTCGCCGATTTCCAGCTGGGGCGCATTCCTGATCGGGCAATTGGCACTTATACTGGGGACAACAGCTGCAGTCAGCTATTCACCTCTGACCGCCTTCATTATGATGGCGCCGATGAATTTTTATGTGATTGCGACGCTCTCCATGGTTTTATTCTTCGCCTGGACGAACTATGACTTTTTTGAAATGAAAAAGCATGAGGATCGTGCTTCCAACGAAGGTTTGCTTTACGATCCAGATAAAGAGATTCCCGGTCAGCTTAAGGAAGAGTTTCCCGAGCATACACATGGAAAAGTACGTGATCTGGTAGCCCCGATCGTGACGCTGATTGTGGTCACACTCGGTATGATGATCTACACGGGCTATAAAGAAGCGGGCATTTTCGATATATGGGCAATCTTCGAGAATACAGATGTTCCGAAATCATTAGTGGTTGGTGGTATCACGGCAACAGTTCTGGCGATGGTCTTATATATGGTGCAAATGAAAGTGAATAATACGGCAAGTTATTCTTGGATGGGCCGTGCGTTCATCAGCGGGCTGAAAGCAATGATGCCTGCGATTCTGATCTTGATTTTCGCTTGGGGTTTAACAGAATTGATCGCTACACTTGATACAGGTCTGTTTCTGTCTACTATGGTGGAGCAATTGAATATTCCGGTAGCCTTCTTGCCTGTATTGATATTTATTCTGGCAGGGTTAATGGCATTTTCTACAGGAACTTCATGGGGATCATTCGGAATTCTATTACCGATTGCAGGAACCATCATGGTCAATGCAGCACCTGAATTGCTATTGCCTGCATTAGCGGCAGTGCTTGCAGGAGCAGTGTTTGGTGATCACTGTTCACCGATTTCAGATACGACCATTCTGTCGTCTACAGGGGCAGGATGTAATCATATGGACCACGTAGCTACCCAGTTGCCTTATGCACTAGTGGCGGCAGGTGTCTCTGCTTTAGGATATTTCGTCCTTGGATTGACAGGTTCAGTTTGGATTGGTTTAGCAGCAGTTGTTATTATTTTAATAGTATTATTTACGTATTGGACGGCCAAAGGCAGACAGCGGCAGGCACACACAGCGTAAACTCACATTAGACTAAGAGTGCCGATACTATGGTTCTCTTAGTCTAAAAAAATGTTTTGACATGTTGAAAAGTACTGTTTATACTAAATATACAGAACTTGAATTGTCAGAAAAAAGTGAATGGTGCTAAGTTTTGTGAAATAATATTTTTGAAGGGAGAGAGCAGTATGGAAAATCGTTCGCAGTGGGGAACGAGAGCTGGTTTTATTTTGGCGGCGGTCGGTTCTGCGGTCGGGCTTGGAAACATTTGGCGCTTTCCGTATGTCGCATATGAGAATGGCGGCGGAGCATTCTTTATTCCGTATCTATTCGCATTGCTGACAGCAGGTATTCCGATTTTGATCATGGAATTCACAATCGGACATAAGTACCGTGGATCCGCACCGCTTTCCTTTTTCCGTTTAGGCGGTAAAAAGACGGAATTTCTGGGCTGGTGGGGAATATTTGTTTCATTTGTTATTTCCACCTACTACGCGGTCATCATTGCATGGGCAATGAAGTATACAATTTACTCTTTTAATTTGCAGTGGGGGAAAGATCCTGAAGGTTTCTTCTTTGGAGATGTCCTGAAATTAGCGGATAATCCGGGGGATGTCGGAGGGCTGGTAGGGGGAGTTGCATTACCGCTTCTGCTTGTCTGGGCAATTTGTTTCGTTATTTTGCTGGGCGGTGTCAAGAAAGGGATCGAGCTGGCGAATCGGATATTTATTCCTGTCCTTTTTATACTTTTCATATTCGTCGTCATCCGTGCGATCACACTTGACGGAGCAATGGTTGGATTGGATGCATTCTTTAAACCGGACTTGGAGCAGCTGACGAATCCTCGTGTGTGGGTAGCTGCATACGGGCACATCTTCTTCAGTTTATCCATTGCCTTTGCGATCATGATTACGTACGCCAGTTATTTGCCGAAGAAATCGGATATCACAAATAACGCGTTTATTACTGGCTTTGCCAACTCATCTGTTGAGCTGCTTGCGGGTATTGGAGTATTTGCGGTGCTTGGGTTCATGGCGACTCAGCAGGGCGTGGATGTCGGAGACGTTGCGGCGGCGGGAGTAGGTCTGGCATTCGTTGTGTTCCCGGAAATTATCAATCAGATGCCGGGTCTCAATGGGATATTCGGCGCATTCTTCTTCCTGTCGCTGCTCCTTGCAGGTATTACCTCACTCATATCGATCTGTGAGACGTATATTGCGGGATTATCGGATAAATTCAATATTTCAAGACGCCGTTCTGTTACGATCGGTGTTGGACTTTCTGCAGCAATTTCTATGCTGTACGCGACAAATGGCGGTCTGTATTTCCTTGATGCAGCAGATTACTTTATCAACCAATTCGGTATTGCTGTAATCGGTCTGGTGGAAGTAATCCTTCTGGCATGGGTATTCAGAAAGCTTGGCGTATTCGAACAACATGCCAATGCAGTTTCAGATATCCGTCTTGGCTGGTGGTGGAAAGTGTCATTGACAGTCATTACACCGCTTTTACTGGGGACCATGATGTTCTTCTTGATCAAAGATAATATCGCTGAAAACTATGAAGGGTACCCGACTTCTTTCTTATGGACGATTGGCTGGCCGGTTGCCATTGGCGCGTTTGTCATGTCCATCGTATTCACTGCATTCAAGTGGAAAGACAATACACGGGTATCATCAGATTATGACGAAGATAAAGGAGGGCTTTAAATGGATAACGGAATGAGCGGCTCCGCTATACTCATGATGCTGGTTGGTGTCACGATCATCTGGGGTGGTCTGTTTTTAAGCATCTTCTATGCGACTGTCTTGTCAAAGTTTAGAAAGAAATACAAAACTGAACAATGACCGCAGGGCGTCTGCAGCGTATTTCGCTGCAGACGTTTTTTTAATAAATCACCATATTATTGTTCGTTGCAGCGGCGAACTTAATTGAAGGTTTTCAGAATTTATGTTACATTGGCTTGAGTAGAATCTATCAACAGAATGGAGTAGGTAGCATTGTCGTGTAGACCTGAAACCGGAAGAAAGACAGAGCATATTAAGAAGCCCGATTGGCTGAAGATTAAGCTGAACACCAATGAGAACTATACAGGTTTAAAGAAATTGATGCGTGAGAAAAATTTACATACAGTGTGTGAAGAGGCGCGCTGCCCGAATATCCATGAATGCTGGGGGGAACGCCGTACTGCAACCTTTATGATTTTAGGTGCTGTATGTACAAGAGCCTGCCGCTTCTGTGCCGTCAAAACGGGCTTGCCGAATGAACTGGACACTGCAGAACCGGAACGCGTAGCAGAATCCGTTGAACTAATGAACTTAAAGCACGTTGTAGTGACAGCGGTTGCAAGGGATGATCTGAAAGACGGAGGCTCGGGTATTTTTGCGGAAACAATCCGTGCAATACGCCGCAGCAATCCTTTTACTACCATTGAAGTACTGCCGTCCGACATGGGCGGGGACCGTGATAATCTGCAGCGTCTAATGGATGCAAAGCCCGATATTCTAAATCATAATATCGAGACAGTCCGCCGATTGACTCCAAGAATCCGTGCACGTGCAACATACGACCGTTCATTGGAATTATTATCCCGTGCAAAAGAGATGTACCCGGAGATTCCGACTAAATCTTCCTTAATGGTGGGCCTTGGGGAAACTGTGGAGGAAATCATCGAAACGATGGATGACCTTCGTGCACATGACGTCGATATCATGACAATCGGCCAATACTTGCAGCCAACAAAAAAACACGCAAAAGTGGTAAAATATTATTCGCCGGATGAATTCGGTGAGTTACGTAAGATTGCAATGGAAAAAGGGTTCTCGCATTGTGAGGCCGGGCCTCTGGTTCGCTCCAGCTATCATGCTGATGAGCAGGTCAATGCTGCGGCAAAAGAAAAGCAGCGCAAAGGCGACGAGCGACTTGAGCTGGAACAGCAAGCGAGCAGCTAATATGGAAGTGAAGCTTACTATGGTTATTTTAGAGAATATGCAATATGAAATAGCGGAAGAGTTTCGTGAAGGGTTTGATGAGGAAGCACTGAATGAACGGTTTAGTGAAGTACTCTTGAAGTATGATTATATTCTGGGTGATTGGGGTTATGGACAGCTGCGGTTAAAGGGATTTTTCGAAGACCGCAATGCCAAGTCTACCTACGAAACGAAAATCAGCACCGTACAGGATTATATTTATGAATACTGTAACTTCGGATGTGCCTATTTCATTTTGAAGAAAATCGGTAAAGTTAAACCTGAGACGCAAGAAAAAACGGAAAAAGAACAAGATTAAAATGAAAGCTTCGGGCTGAAAATGCCTGGAGCTTTTATTTGTTCAGGCAAAAATATGATAAGATAGAGGAAGTTAAACAATAGGGAGGAAGAGGCGTTATGTATTTCGTCGATCAGAAACAAATTAGTAAAACACTTGCATATATGGAGCAGCTGCTTCGTATTTTTGAAAAAGAAAGCGGCTGGCAGCAAAATGAATTAAACAAGCTTGCCCTTGAACGTATTGCACACGGTTTAATCGAAGGGATTATTGATGTCGGAAATTCAATGATTGATGGTTTCATCATGAGAGACCCCGGCAGTTATGAGGATATAATTGATATTCTGGAAGATGAAAAAGTAATTACACCCGAGCAGGCGGGTCCATTGCGTGCGTTTATTTCACTTCGTCCGATGATCGTCCGCCAGTTTACTGAAGTGAAAACATTTGAAGTGGAACAAGCAATCCGCGAGACGTCAGAAGAGTTAAGGCAGTTTCCGAAACAAGTCCGTGATTACCTGGAAAATGAATTAGGACCTGTTTCTGCGTTTCTGCCGACGGAGTAATGGGTATGGCAAACTATAAGGCGTATTGTCTGGATTTAGACGGCACTATGTATCGCGGAAGAGAACCTATTACAGAGGCAGTGGATTTCGTCAACGGATGTCAGGCCTCAAATGCAGAGACATATTTCATAACGAATAATGCAGCGCTGACACGTGCTGCACAGCTGAAAAAACTGGCAGGTTTCGGTGTACGGACGGATGTCGATCATATTATGAATTCTGCCATAGCACTCGCAAGGTACTGTAAACAAAACTATGCAGGCGCGAGTGTAATGATGATTGGGGAAGAAGGTCTGGAAGAGGCCTTAGACGCAGAGGGAATTACGATTACCAATCAAAATCCCGATGTTGTGATGATGGGGCTGGATCGTCAAATTACGTACAGCAAGCTGTCGGAAGCCTGCCTTGCGATTCGCAACGGCGCAAAGTTTCTCGGGACCAATGAAGATAAGAGATTCCCTACAGAACGCGGACTGGTGCCGGGCAACGGCTCCTTCCTTCAACTGATGGAAGCCGCAACGGGAACAAAGCCGGTTGTGGTCGGGAAGCCGGCTCCTCATATGCTGGAGTTCATTCAGCAGCATGGCAATTATGCGAAAAAGGAAATGGTACTGATCGGCGATAATTACGATACTGATATATTGGCAGGCATCCGCTACGGCATTGATACTGCTTATGTCGCTACCGGTGTGACTCCTGCTGAAGAAGTACTGATCAAAGAGGTTTTGCCGACTTATGTGCTTCCTTCATTGGCTGATTGGCCAAAAAAATAAGCATAGCGTCTAAGGCTATGCTGCTTTTTATAATTAAAAAAGTGGATTCTCTTCGATGAATTGATAGATTGCTGCTGTCAGTTCATCAGGCGTCTCCGCTTCAACTAGTTCACCGTTGACGATCGCATATAGTGTATCCGCGCATTTAGTGCAGTAGCTCAAACATCCGTACTCAAGTACATCAATGTTCGGGTCTCTTTCCAATGTCTCAAATACTGGATAGGAACCATTCGCCAAATTACTGATACAGAATTCCACGATGGGATTCATCTTTCTCACCTCGCCTATTAGGAATGGTACTCTTTTTTTAGTTTACCGTCAATGAACATGGCATATTGTGAAAAGAATCACATACTGCTATAATAGCAAATGAGGTTTGAGCGGAAATATAGACATAGAAGGAGAACATTATGAGGAAATTACTATTACTAGGTGCCGGCTATGGCAATATGCGCATATTGCTTCGTCTGCTGAATAAAGACTTGCCGGACGATATGGAAATCACACTTGTGGACCGGACACCGTTTCATAGTCTGAAAACAGAATTTTACGCACTGGCTGCCGGGACGGTTCCTGATTCAGATATTCGAGTGGCGATTCCGAATCATGAGCAGTTACAAGTGATTGAAGGCGAGATTCAGGAAATAAAGCCGGAGCAGAATGAAGTCGTTCTGAAAGACGGACAGGTATTGACATACGATGATCTGGTCATAGGTCTGGGAAATGTGGACAATTATCATGATGTACCCGGTGCTGCAGAACATACACTAAGCATTCAGACAATCGGCAAGTCCAGAACTACCTACCAGACTCTTCTCGGACTGAGCGGAGGGGCAACAGTAGGGATAGTAGGGGCCGGTTTAAGTGGTATTGAGCTGGCGAGTGAGCTGCGTGAAAGCCGGCCGGATCTGAATATTAAACTGTTTGACCGCAGTCCGCGGATTTTGCGTGACTTCCCGGAGCGTTTAAGTAATTACGTGAAAGGCTGGTTTGACGAGAATAATGTAGAAGTGGTTGCCAATTCAAACATAACAAAAGTCGGTGAGAGCACTCTTCATAATCACGAAGAAACAATTGAAGTAGATGCTGTCGTATGGACGGCGGGGATCAAGCCGAGTCAGGTTATTGAGGAAATGGACATACAAAAAGATCGTTCAGGACGAGTCGTGCTGAATCAATACCACCAAATTCCAAATTACCCGAATGTCTATGCAGTAGGGGATATTGCGGCGCTTACGCATGCGCCAAGTGCGCAGCTGGCAGAAGTCCAGGCTGAGCAAATCATTCAAGTGCTGCGTCTGATCTGGAAAGACGAGCCCTTGATGGAGAAAATGCCTGAACTGAAACTAAAAGGATTCATGGGTTCATTAGGAAAGAAACAAGGGTTTGCGTATCTGGCGGACCGCACAGTAACCGGGCGAATTGCAAGGCTGATGAAATCGGGTTTACTGTGGATGTACAAATGGCATAATGGGTAAAAATGGAAACCACCGCGATCATCTGCGGTGGTTTTTCTTTAGCTGCCTTTTACAGTTAGCAAAAAAGCAGCCATCCAAATGCTGTATGACTGCGGAATAAAAGATGTTTTACGATGAAACAGGCAAAGATGTTCTCAATTATTACTTTTCATTATCAACCTATCCTGCATGGTAACCATGTGTTTCCATCGCGTTGAAAACTGGTTTTAACTGGATGTGACCTTCACCGATCATCTCGTTTTCAATCATGACAAGCGGATAAAAGTACTCATCTTCACGGATTTTTTCAATGATTTCAATTTGGCGGGAATCTGTGGTCTCCTGCTCGATATCGATATAAGTAATCGAAAAAGGCTGGCCGGGATACTTTCTGGAAACCGCCGCTTCAAGCCACTCGTACGTATCTTTTGAAGAAGGTGCATTGACACAGCTCGCACAAATAATTTCTGTTCCATAGACCTCAATTGTTACTGGTTTTTGTGACATATTGATCAAACCTCCGAATCATTATTGGATTTTTTCTGCTAGGCAGTTTATAATAAGTATAAGGAAAGGAGAGTGTGATTACAATGACAACAGATACTCAATTATACGAACCGGTAAAAGAAGTTTTAGATAAATTACGTCCATTCTTATTGCGAGACGGAGGAGACTGCGAACTGGTCGATATTGACGAGGGAATCGTCAAGCTTCGTTTGTTGGGAGCCTGCGGTACTTGCCCAAGTTCTACCATCACGTTAAAAGCTGGTATTGAACGCGCGTTATTGGAAGAAGTACCGGGTGTAGTGGAAGTTGAACAAGTCTTTTAATTTTCATAATAAAAGAAGCGGTGCAAAGAGAATGTTTCTTTGCACCGCTCTTATTCATTTTCAAGCTGATGTTCTGCTTCTGCCTCCCGTATTTCCTGCCAGCGATCTTTTGCGAGCTGGATGATATTAGGCTCGGTAGATCTTTTTTGAGCTTCGATGACTCGCGAAAAATTACGGATGGCTTCTTCCCGGTCATTAATGCGCCAAGAAAGCTCTGCGATCATATACTGAACACGTGTTTCAGACATCTGCGTTCCCACGTAGTCACCTTCAGAAAAAGCCTGTATATATAGATTCCTGGATGTTTCCAGATAGCGCATTTCTTCCGCCTCTTCTTCTGCTTCTCTATAAATCCAGGCAATCCTCAACATCATTCCCGCCATGGTCAAGTGTTTCTCTTTTTTGAAGCTGGCGCTCAAATAAGCCAGTTTATAAGCTTCGATTGCTTCATCCTTTGTTCGTTGGCCGCCGAATGAACGGCTGTGCCATCTGGATGTAATGTTCTGTGCAATCAAATCCTTTGTTCCGGGGGCAAAATAAGGAGAGAAATCCTCCGTGAAAGCAAAACCGCAATTCGGACAAACCGATGCATTATAGAAAAGGGGATTTATATCCTTGTTGACATATATAGGTCTAAAATCAGTATCGTGCTTGGATACCCTTACTTGACGCGAACGGATTCTTGTAGTTGGAAAATGCTCTTTGCATAGCATGCACTGCATTTTCTTTTCATAAAAAGGGCTAATTTCCATGATACTCATTCCTTTCATTTATAAGTCTTATTATACAGCAAAATAGACCTAACGGGCGGAGTATTTGTTTGCATTCCAATGAAAAACATTGATATGATAGAACAAAACGTGGAAAGTGAGTGAATTAGATGACCAATCCAGTAGAAATTACAGAAGCAGCAACATTTCACGTAAAAAAAATGATGGAACATAACGAAGAAGAAGGATCTTATCTGCGCATTTCTGTCAATGGCGGCGGATGCAGCGGATTAACATACGGGCTCGGTTTTGCTCAAGAGCAAGAAGATGATGATATAACTTATACACAGCACGGAATCCCTGTCTTGGTAAAAAAAGAAGACGCGGCAATTCTGGAAGGCACAAAAGTAGATTACAAAGAATCCCTCATGGGCGGCGGTTTCACCATCGACAATCCGAATGCCATTGCGAACTGCGGCTGCGGTACTTCATTCCGCACGGCACAGAAAGCTGGAGCGCCTGCAGATTGCGAGTAATGTGACGTTCAGACTGAAACAAATCTTCGAATTACGCCATGTTTTTGGTAGTCATAATTGATTATTTGCACAATTAGAATACGGTTGAAAAGCTTGTCGAAAAGGGCTACTATTAGTAGGTAAAGCTAGTTCAAATCAAATCTAAATGCCGGCACATTGTGTAAAACTATGTATTGATCGATTTTACACGTACTCGGCATTTAATAAACTTAAAGGTGGTTTCGATTTACGTGAAAAGACCGACAATCTTAGTATTGGGTGCAGGTTACGGTGGTTTGATGACCGTTGTGAATTTGCAAAAATCATTAGGTACGGATGAGGCGGATATTATTCTCATCAATAAAAATGACTATCATTACGAGTCCACATGGCTGCATGAAGCAGCGGCCGGCACATTAAGCCCTGAAGATGTGCGCTATGATATTTCAAGCGTAATCAACAGCAATAAAACGAAATTCATTAAAGCGGAAGTTACAGGAATCGACGTAGCCAATAAAAACGTTACGACTAATATCGGATCGCATACATATGACTACCTGGTGATAGCGCTTGGTTTTGAAGGTGAAACATTCGGTATTCCCGGGTTGGATAAATATGCACTTTCCATCGCAAACGTCAAAGCGGCACGTCAGATCCGCGACCATATGGAATATCAGTTTGCTACTTGGTCTCTTGAAGAAGAAAAGGATGACAGCCGTCTGACGATCGTAGTCGGCGGAGCAGGTTTCACAGGCATTGAATATCTGGGGGAACTGGGCAACCGCGTTCCGGAACTTTGTAAAGAATATGATGTGCCAGCTGAAAAAGTACGCATTCTGTGCGTAGAGGCGGCACCCATGGTATTGCCAGGATTTGATCCTGAATTAGTTGAATATGCAGTTCGTCAACTAGGCGCAAAAGGCATTGAATTCTCCATTGGAACTCCAGTCGTAGAAGCAACACCTGAAGGCGTCAAGATCAAAAAAGGCGAAGATGAATTCGAATTCATTAAAGCAGGCACGGTTGTGTGGGCTGCCGGTGTTCGAGGCAACCGCTTGATTGAAGAGTCCGGCATTGAAAATATGCGTGCACGTGTAAAAGTGGATAAAGACTTGCGTGCTCCCGGTTTTGAAGATGTGTTCGTGATCGGTGACTGTGCGCTCATGATCAATGAAGCAATCAACCGCCCATATCCTCCAACTGCACAAATTGCGATGCAGCAAGGTGATATGTGTGCAAATAATA
This sequence comes from Sporosarcina sp. NCCP-2331, assembly GCF_023707945.1. Classification (NCBI taxonomy): domain Bacteria; kingdom Bacillati; phylum Bacillota; class Bacilli; order Caryophanales; family Caryophanaceae; genus Sporosarcina; species Sporosarcina sp. NCCP-2331. Next base: position 23,545 of record NZ_BRCD01000024.1, on the reverse strand, counting down.
TCATTGCACTGATTCAAAATAAACAAACAGCTGAATTTGTACCGGATCTAAAAGGAAGCGTCTGCTCCCTGGGCGATTCTGATGCCATCGGTGTTGTTTTCGATAAGAAAATGACAGGTGCAAAAGCGTCCTTCATGAAAAAAATGATCGACAACCGCGCGCTCTACATGGTAGGCGGAGTAGGCCTGACAATTAAAAAAGGGAAATTCGACTTCCTGTAAGCAACAGAAAAAGCACGCACATTTGTGTGTGCTTTTTTGTATGCAACCTGCTAAATGCGATGTTAAAGTAAAAAGCGGGCTTATGCTTCATGCCAAGCACTGCTCACTACTTGTACTATGAAGTCAAATTTCCAAACTCCAGCCACAACCTGCAGGGCCTTAATTTTTTAATAATCTATGACAACTGTTCACACCATATACTGTTCTCTGTCTCATCCTATTGAAAGCGGCCGCTTCATCCTGTAAAATGTTGAAGTGATGAACTGGAGGTTAGCGACAATGCAGACGATATCTATAGCACAGGTGATGCTATCGATCTTGATATTTATTGTTATGTTCTTCGGCATCGGCTTTTTGCTGAATATGCTGTTGCGTATGACGTGGCTCATGGCCATCATTTATCCGATTGTAGTCATTTTCATTATTGATGATGTACCGATGTATCAATACATTACCAAGCCGGGATATGCTTTCGGCGAGCTGGGCTCGAATATTATGTCTCTTCATGCAGTGGACATTGTCATTCTGGCCAGCGGAATGGTTGGAGCGATTATTGCAGGCTTCGTTATGAAAATCTTGCGTAAACAAGGATATCAAATGTTTTAAAACATCGGTTGCACAAATTAGAAAAAACACCCGCGGATTCATTTGATCCGCGGGTGTTTTCATGTTTATAAAATGACTGTATACGTGATAATGGAAATCGCAATGCCGGTCAGGGCGCCAAAAAATACTTCATTCGGCTTATGGCCCAGTAATGTTTTTAATTCCTGCATTTTTGTTTCGTTATCCTTCTTTGGCCAATCTTTCAGATCATCGACAAATATTTGGAAATCAGCACGCATTTGATTTATGATGATTGCTTGCTGGCCCGCCTGATAGCGGATTCCTGTCGCATCAAACATGACGATAACTGCAAAAATTGCGGATACAGCAAATAATGGTGATTGCAGTCCTGCTTCAAAAGCAATGGCAGTTGTCAATGCAGTAACAGCTGCTGAGTGAGAGCTGGGCATGCCGCCTGTTGAAGTCATTAAACCAAAGTCCAGTTTACGCGTTAATAAGAAATGAATAGGGATTTTTACAAATTGAGCAAATAAAATGGCAAACAGCGCTGCGAGGAGCGGTATGTTTTCAAAAATAGCCAAATGAGTCCACACCCTTCGTTCCGTTTATTGAGAACAAGTATACCATAATCGTAACATAACGAAATGAATATCCCCAATCCTTGCCATTGGAACCAATAAACTCAGTAGTCTATACTGGTAGAGTGAAACTTATGAAAAAGGGAGGACAACAACTGTGATTACAATTGAAACTGCAACAAGCTTTGATCAACAAGAGGTGGACGTACTCATTATCGGGGTACCCGATCATCCGGAGAATATAGAAGGCTGGGACGCATTCGTGAAAGCGTTTCATCCGTCGGTGCCTGAATGGATCAAATCACATGATATACAGCAGAATTTCAAAAAGTTGACGAAGATGCCCGCACTTTCTGAGCAGATGTATAAAAGAGTCTACTTTATCGGAGCAGGCAAGCAGAAGGAACTTACTGAACAGCAGGTGCGCGAATTATTTGCGGCAGCAGGAAAGCAGCTTCATCAGGACCGTGTGAAAACTGCTGCAATCTGGACAGCCCCTTTTGTCAATGAAGAGCTGGACTGCGAAGATATTGCCTTTTTGGCTTCAGAAGGAATCAGTATGGGTGCATATGAATATGAAGGCTTTAAAACTACTTCCAATGAAGCTGATGCGCCTTTAGGTTCTATCACATTCATTTCGAATGCTGACGACAAAAGCGTCAAAGCTGCAGCAGAAGTCGGCATGGTCAATGCACACGCAGTCAATGAAGCGCGGACGCTTGTAAATATCCCGCCTAACATTCTGACACCGTCCAAAATGGCTGATTACGCGCGTGAATTGGCTGAAAGCTATGACCTGGAGATTGACGTGCTGGGCAAAGCAGAAATGGAAGAGCTGGGCATGGGTGCGATTCTTGCAGTCAATCAGGGTTCTGTGGAAGAACCGCAGCTGATTGTACTGAAATACCAGGCAACCGAGGAGTGGACTGACGTCGTCGGTCTGGTCGGCAAGGGCATCACGTATGACAGCGGTGGCTACTCTCTGAAGCCGCGTGAAGGCATGGTGGGTATGAAAGGTGACATGGGCGGTGCAGCGGCTGTATTGGGTGCTATGTGCATTATAGGAGAATCCCGCCCGAAGAAGAATGTCATTGCAGTGATTGCTTCGACTGATAATATGGTATCAGGCGCTGCGTTTAAGCCGGATGATGTCATCACTTCATTGAGCGGCAAGACCATCGAAGTCCTGAACACGGATGCGGAAGGCCGTTTGGTGCTGGCAGACGCTGTGACTTATGCCAAGCAGGCAGGAGCGGAATATCTGATAGACGTCGCGACGCTGACCGGCGGTGTCATTGTGGCGCTCGGAAATGACAAGACCGGTACACTGACGAACAATGAGGAATTTTATGAGCAGTTTGAAGAAGCGGCGGAAGAAACGGGAGAATTCATCTGGCGTCTGCCTCTGACGGAAAGTGATAAGAAGCGAATCCGCAAAAGCGATGTAGCAGACTTGAATAATTCACCGGGACGTGACGGCCATATGATTTTCGGCGGCGGATTTGTAGGAGAGTTTGCAGAAGATACACCATGGATCCATCTGGACATAGCAGGTACTTCCGATGCGGCAAGTCCGCATGTTCTCGGTCCAAAAGGAGCTACAGGGGTCATGGTGCGGACACTGGCTGCTTTCATTGAGCGTCTGGGAGCAGAAAAAGAGGAATAATCGCAGTAGGCGTTTTCCCCAGTCCCTTTTTTATGCTGGGCATAGGATAAAGGGAAAGGGGGAGCAAATATATGTCAAGAAACAATTACCGGGGCGGTCACGGTGGAGGATACGGCGGCGGAGGGAACTTCGGTTTTGGCTTCGGCGGCCCGTTCCTTGGAGGGCTCGTCGGCGGATTTTTAGGAAATGCATTCTTCCCGAGTTACGGTTATGGCGGAGGAGGATACGGTGGGGGATACGGCGGTGGATATTATCAGCAGCCATACCCGTACTATCCGCCATACTATAACCCTTATTATCCTTATTATTATTATTAATAGAAAAACACGCAGAGGATTTACTCCTCATGCGTGTTTTTTGCTAATTCTGCACGTTGCTTGTCAATTGCTATTTTCAGATCATCACCAACCGTTAATTCAGTCGGTTTCACACCGGACATATAAGCCGCGCGACTCATCAAGTGGCCGCCTATCGGGGAAGTGATGAACAGAAAGGCGATTCCGAGAACAAGCGATATACTGAAGTGTCCTTCATTCCACCAGAAGTGGAAGAAGACACCGAGCAATAGACTCATAACTCCGAGTGTAGCACTCTTGGAAGCTGCGTGTGCGCGCATGTAAACGTCTGGGAGCCGTAAGATACCGACAACCGTGATGATCGTAAAAATGATCCCCACGACGACGAGAGCGATGATAATACTATCAGCTATCAGATCCACGATCGATAATCTCTCCTCTCTCAATAAATTTCGAGAAGGACACGGTGCCGATGAATGACATAATCGCAATCAGTAAGATTACATCGATAAAGAAAGGTGTATCAAACAGAATGGACAGCAGTGCAATCGCAGAAATCAGCATAACACCGATAGCGTCGAGTGCAATAAGTCTGTCCGGCACAGAAGGTCCTTTCCATACACGGTACAGCAAGCCGAGCATCGACAGGATGATCAGTACTAAACAAACAGAATAAAATATGTTCATCCCCGGCGCACCTCCATGATCGCTTTCTCGAATGTGTTTTTAATAGAGTCAATTGCTTCATCGACATCGTTTACGTCAATCGCATGAATATACAGTGTCCGCTGATCATCTGAAACGTGAAGGACAATCGTTCCCGGTGTCAAAGTAATTAAACTGGACAGCAGTGTAATTTCCCAGTCATGCTCCAATTCAGTCGGCATAGCGAAAATCATTGGCTGAACTGTTGACAGATCGGGTTTTATAACGAGCATCAGCACAGAAATATTCGACAGGATCAGTTCTTTCAAAAAGATCAGTGTCAGTTTGATTGCTGACCAGATACGCCAGATATAGAGGCGGTCCCTGAAGTAACGGCGCGTCATGATGATCATGAGAAGCCCGATGATATATCCAATAACAAACGTAGAAGGTGTCAATGAACTATTCATGAACATCCAAACGACTGCAATGAAGAAATTTAAAAGTATCTGAAAAGCCATTGACCTCTACTCCTTTAACACCGCATTAATATAGATGGAAGGGTCGCGCAATACATCGGCTGCATCCGACATATAAGGCATGAGCCATTCCGCTCCCACTCCGTAAGCAACTGTAACAACTGTCAGCAGCACAGCCGGCACCATCATATGACGGTACTTGGCTGCATCAATGGAAGGCAGCACATTAGCTTTCTCGGGAGCACCCCAGAAAGCGTAAATGAAAATCCGCATGACAGACAGCAGCACAATCAAACTGGAAGCCAGAATGACAATGCTTCCAAAAGCGTTCTCTGCCTGGAAACCGCCCTGGACTATCAAAAGCTTGCCGATAAATCCGCTCAGAGGCGGAATCCCTGCCAGACCGAATGCTGCAACTAAATAGGTCCATCCGAGCGCTGGGTAGGTCTTAATCAAGCCGCCCATTTTGCGTAAATTTGAAGTGCCTGTGACATAGATGATGATTCCAATCAGGACAAACAGCGCACCCTTGATCAGCATGTCGTGTATCAAATAATAAACAGCGCCTTCTAATCCGGGCGTATTCATCTGTGATACACCGAATAAAATCACACCGACTGCAATGATGATATTGTAAATGATAATCTGCTTCAGATCAAAGTAGGCAAGTGCCCCGATGCAGCCTGCGACGATCGTCAATAATGACAGGATCATCAGGAATTCATGCGTAAAGCCGATATCGTGAACGAAGAACAGCGTATATGTACGTGTGATGGCATAAACACCGACTTTTGTCAGCAGTGCCCCGAACAGCGCAAGAACTGGAATCGGCGGCGCTGCATAAGATCCCGGCAGCCAGAAGTACAATGGAAAGATGGCTCCTTTGATTCCGAATACAATCAGGAAAAGAATTGCGATAACGGAAATGATGCCGGGCTGATTAATTTCTGCAATTTTTACCGAAATATCCGCCATATTCAATGTACCGATGATGGAGTACAGATAAGCGACCGTAATGACAAACAGTGCAGAAGATATTACGTTCACCAAAATATACTTGATGGATTCACGCAGCTGTCTCTTTTCCCCGCCCAAGACGATGAGCAGATACGAAGCGATCAGCAAAACTTCGAAAAATACGAACATGTTGAATATATCGCCTGTTGTAAATGCGCCGTTAATCCCGGTAATCATGAATAGAATTGCCGGATAGTAGAAAAAACGTTCACGCTCGCTTCCAATGGATTGGAAGCTGTACAGGACGACAAAGAACGTAATTAAAATCGTAGTTGTGACGAGCAGTGCGGAAAGCATGTCTGACACCATGGTGATACCAAACGGTGCAGGCCAGTTTCCGAGGGTCACCGTTTGAATCCCGTCGGCTTTCACCGTGGCAATCAGCCAGAATGAAGCCAGCAGACTAAGAACCAATCCGATCAATGTCAAAACTCTCTGGATGACTACCTGCTCTTTAAAAAACAATAAAATCATCGCGAAAAAGAAAGGAATAATGATCGGAAATAGAAGAAGATTAATCATGTTCATCATTTCCTCTCAATTCATTCATATTATCGGTCTTGTGAACCGCATACATCCTGTACGCCATGACGAGAATTACTGCAGTCACACCGAAACTGATGACAATCGCTGTTAAAATCAGCGCCTGCGGCAGGGGATCTGCGAAATCAGTTACCCCATCTATCAGGACAGGAGGTTTGGAACCGCTGAGACCGCCCATCGTTAAGATCAGTAAATGTGCACCGTGACTCAGCAGGCCGGTACCTAAGATGACTTTCAGAAGACTTCTGGAAAGTATCAAATAGACGGCTGCGGTAAATAACACACCTATAAGTATAGAAAGCATCAGTTCCATCAGCTATCGCCTCCAATCGATTGAATAATCGTGATGGCGGAACCGACGACTACCAAGTAGACACCGCTGTCGAACAGCATGGCCGTATGAAGAGACGTCTTTCCAAACAGCGGCAAATAAAAGTCGTCAAATGCATGCGTAAAAAATGGAACATTGAAGACAATTGAACCGGCTGCAGTAGCCAATGCCAGAACTAAACCGATTGCCGTAACTATCGTGAAATTAAACGGCAGGATCTGCTGGATGGTCTTCAAGTCGAATGCCAGCAGCAAAAGTATGATCGCGCCGGTAGTCAGCAAACCGCCGACGAATCCTCCGCCCGGTGCATAATGTCCCGCGAAGAATATATGAATCGAGAACAGGAAGATGATGAAAAACACTACCTTGGCTGTAGTTTGCAAAATCACGTCATTCGTTTTCATCGGTCGACTCCTTTCTCGATACACGCAGGCGGATCATACCGAGCACCGCAATACCTGCAATCGCCAGAACGGCAATTTCAAATAATGTATCAAATCCACGGTAATCCACGAGAATGACATTGACAATATTACCGCCGCCCGCTTCAGTTGCCACCGTATCTTTATAGTACTGCGAAATAGAAGGGATCAGTTTCTGTGAGTGGCTGGACAGGGCTACAAGCGTTACCATGACACCGACACTCAGCGAAATGATTAAATTCACCAATTTGTTTTTTGTTGTTTCGCCATGATTATTCAGTGCCGGCAAGTGTTTGAATGCCAGCAGGAATAATGCGACGGAAACGGTCTCAATTACTAGTTGTGTTAAAGCCAGATCAGGTGCTTTAAAGATGACGAAGAACAGTGCGACGGAATAACCGACACCGCCGAGTGCGATTATCGCAGCCAGACGGGACTTCGCAAACACCACGAATCCAACAGATAACAAAAGAATTAAGCCGTTCAATACAGCGTATACAGTAATTTCCGCAAAGCTGTTCATGTCTACAACAAATGCATCTTTTATAAATAGCAGTGCAATAACTGTTACTGACAGGAACGCAAACATATACAGCAGATATGTACGGATGATGCCTGTCATGAATAGGCGTGACAGACGGTTCATTCCTTTTTCACTGCCGCGCATCAATGCGTCATACCCTTCATTGAGTGACAGTTTTGCCGGCTGAATTTTATACAGCGGCTGCCATTTTGGAATCGTCAGGTACAGCAGGGTACCGAGGATCACGATGGCCACTGTCAGCCAAAGCTCTGCAGAATTAAAGCCGTGCCAGGCTGTAACGTTGATGTCCACTGCTGAAGGACTGTCGTATAAAGTCGGCTGGACCGCCATGACAGCCGGTTTGATCAGCCACTTGCCAACCAAGTTGGGAATGAAGAAAATAATGATCACCAGGCCAGCTAAAATAACAGGCGCAGCGAGCATGCCGGCCGGCGCTTCATGCGGTTTCTTCGGCAGCTGGTCTGTTTTAATCTGTCCTGTAAATGTCTTCAGTACAAAGTACAGGCTGTAAGTAAAGGTGAATACGCTTGCAATCCAGGCAATGACAGGGAACAGAATGCCCCATGTATCAAAGTTGAACAGTTCAAAATGCCGGACTGCGAGCATGGATTGTAAAAACATTTCTTTACTCAGGAAACCGTTAAACGGCGGCAAACCGGCCATCGAAAGCGAGCCGATCAGTGCTACCGTAAAGCTTACAGGCATCAGACTCATCAAGCCGCCTAGCTTGCGGATATCCCGGGTGCCTGTTTCATGATCGATGATACCCGCAATCATAAAGAGACCGCCTTTAAACGTGGCATGGTTGATCAGGTGGAAGATTGCCGCATACGTTGCGAATGTAAAGATGTCCTGCGTCGTATGGTAAGTAATCGCACCGGCTCCGAGAAGGGACATGATCAATCCTAGCTGACTGACTGTGGAAAACGCTAAAATGGCTTTCAAGTCTGTCTGTTTTACAGCAAAAAATGAACCCCAGAAAAGTGTCAGTAAACCGATGCCGGTAACGAGCCAGATCCATGCGGATGAAGCGCCGAAAATCGGTGTAAAACGTGCTACTAAGTAAATCCCTGCTTTCACCATTGTGGCGGAGTGCAAATATGCGCTGACTGGAGTAGGCGCTTCCATTGCATCAGGCAGCCAGATGTAAAACGGGAATTGAGCCGATTTAGTAAACGCGCCGAGCAGGATTAATACCAGAGCTAATGTGAAATAAGGCTGACTTACTAACTCCGGAGCCTGCACAATTAATTCGCGTATGGAGAACGTATCTCCCATTATGCTGAGCAGGATAAAGCCTCCGAGCATCATCAATCCGCCGAACACGGTAATCATCATCGACTTCAGTGCGCCAAAACGCGATTGATCGCGGGTGTACCAAAAACCGATCAATAGAAACGAAGATATGGATGTTAGCTCCCAAAACAAATAAAGCGTCATCGTATTGTCCGACTGCACGACTCCCAGCATAGCAGTCATAAAGATCAGTAAATAGACGTAAAAGCTGCCTAAGTCTTCTTTATGACTGTCCATGTAAAAAACAGAGTAAAGTACGACTAACGAACCGATGCCGGTAATTAATAGCGTAAATAATAAACTAAGTCCATCTATGTATGAAGTAAACGTTATCCCAAGCGATGGAATCCATTTTAATTCAGAAATAGCATGACCGCCATCCATCGTCAGTGGAATGAAACTCAGGTAGTAGGCGAACAGTACAAGCGGAACCAGGATCACGAACCAGCCTGTATGAATCCCTTTTACATATTTATAAGCAAAAGGAATAAGTAATGCGAAGATCACAGGTAAAAAAATCAATAACACGAATTCCAAGTGAATCCTCCTTCCGTCCATATTCAGTATTCATCGTATTTATAAAAGTCCGACAGCCTATGTGTGGACGTAATTGTTAGTATAGCGCAAAACATTTCAAATTGCATAGACAACAATTGACCATTTATTGCTTTATTCGACTTCCTTCTTATATTATTAGGAGGGTGAAAAAATATTTTTGGGGTGTCTTATGAAAAATCCATATTTGTTCGGTTATTTACCTTTCGTTACCGTTGTACTCTTCAGCTTAACGTTCGGAGTCTACAGCGTTGGCGAATCCATTATCTTTTTTAAAGAAATCGGTCTGTATCAGGGGATGCGCGAGTTTCTTTCAGATTTCCAGCTGCGGATATTTTTGCTGACGATGTACACGTTGTTGTTTTTCATGTTGTTTGCTGCGTTAAAGCTGATTGCGACGACCATTCATGAAACGGCCTTATTATTTTTCTTAAGAGAAGAGGCAGATGCTTCTTACAGTGCTTCCAGATCTGGCGCCGTTATTTATTTTGCTGGAGCATTGATTTCAGTCTTTGGAATTCAGTCATGGAAAGCGCTTGTCCTGATTTTTATCATTACCACATTTGTCTATTTTATATATGTGGTATATAAACTAAGCCCCTTTATGACATTAACGAATACGGTCGGACTGATTTTCTTTCAGATCGTCGTTTGGAGTGTGTTGCTCACTGTCTTAATTTTTATTATCATCAGGCTATATAATGGCTTGCTAGCGAGTATCCCTTTATCTAATCCAATCAAATAAAAACCCTGTTGATCCAGTTGTTGCCTGGATCAACAGGGTTTTATTCCTGCAGTGTAGCGGAGAATGCACGCAGATGAATCTTTTGATCACGCAGACCGGGTATAGATGTCGGCTTATCATAACCGATCCAAACTGCTGAAGTATACCGGTCATTCATACCGAGCACCCATAAGTCTTTAAATGCATCAGTTGTTCCGGTCTTTGCGCCGGTATATCCGGTAGAATACGAAATCCCCCGGCCTGTGCCGTGCAGCACGACATCTTCCATAAGTGAGCGTATACTTTTTACAGTAGAGGGAGACCAAATAGGTTTTTGCGTTTCTTTCCATTTATATAGTGTATTCCCTTGAATGTCCTTTACGGCACGAATCGCATGGGGAGTTTGATAGCTCCCGTCGACAAAGCTTGTAGTGGCACTGGCCAATTCCAGCGGCGTCACTCCTTTAGAAAATCCGCCAAGTGCAGCAGGATAGCTGCGGTCTGCTTTGGATACATACTGAAAATCAAAAGATTCCAGATAAGAGAAAGCATTGTCAATACCGACACGCTGCATCAGACGGACGGCTGTCGTATTATAACTATTGCGAAACGCTTCGCGCACGGAGGTCGTTCCGAATGAATAGCCGCCGAAGTTGCCAGGACAATAACTATATATGCAAATATTGCTGCTGTTGACAGGTGTATCCGCATGATACGGTCCGCTTTCGAAAAATGGTGCGTAAACGAGCAGGGGCTTAATAGCCGAACCGGGCTGCCGCACTGCTTGATAAGAACGGTTGAAATCGGTTTTTCTATAACCTGAGCCCGCATAAAGACTGACGATTTCCCGTGTTTCATTGTCAATTACCGCAGCTCCGGCCTGCACACCGCCTGTTCCGATTAAGGCTGAGAGCCGGTTTTCGTCATGTTGCTGCTTTGAAGGGTTTAACGCCGTTTCAATGACCAGGCCCTGCCGTATCACTTCGCCTGCACGCCTGTTGATTTCATTCTGCCAGCGTTCCTGTTCTTCCGGTGTCTTGGCTTTCTTGAGAGAATCATTCAAGCCTTCAGAACGTGCAATCAGCTGTTTTAATTCTTCCAGGACGTATGAGCTGTACATCGGAAAATCCTGTTCTTTTTTCTTCACATTCAGCGTAATCGGCAATTGTATATATTCAGCTGACTGCTCAGGCGTAATCACTTGCTCATTTACCAGGACAGCAAGCAGACGTTCCTGACGTTTTTTCGTCCGGTCAAAATGTTTTAACGGATCGTAATAAGAAGGGTTGTTTGGTATAGCTGCCAAAAAAGCGATTTCCGCCTCATTCAGTTTATCCAGAGGCCGGCTGAAGTAATAGGTAGCCGCACCGCCAATCCCATACACCCGATTGCCGAAGTACATTTCATTCAGATACATCTCTAAGATATCATCTTTAGAGGACTGCTTTTCCAATTCAGCAGCAAGGAATAGCTCCTTGAATTTCCGTTCATATGTTTTTTCAGTCGACAGATAGCGCATGCGGACAACTTGCTGGGTGATCGTGGAAGCCCCTTGGCGGACGTCGTCTGTAGCAGTATTAATGGTGAAAGCCCGAATAATTGCCGCTACGTCATAGCCACGGTGTTCATAAAATGTCCGGTCTTCACTCTTCAGGAAAACCTGCCGTGTGAAATAAGTCATGTCTTTCAAATTAACAGGACGCCGCCACTCGACATATTCTTCAGCAAACATGGCGCCGTTTCGATCTTTCATTTGCACCGGCACCTCAATCACCGGCGCCTTCAGCTGAACAGCTTCGCGGATAGAATTGTGCAAAACCTCTGTCTGTACAGTTTCTGCCTGAATTTGATTTTGAATAAACAACAGCAGTGGAATGCAGGCTAATGTAATGATTAAGCCGAATAACTGTCTCAAACCTCCACCAGCCCTTCCTGATAAAATCCGAATAGTACTTTAGAAAAATATAACATATATTACACAGGAGTGAATGAGTACAGAATAGTGCGAACTTAAAAGTCAACAGAAAAAAGCCCCGTATATCCTGTGCGGTATACGGGGCGGAATCTATACTTTTCCGTTGGCCTCATTTTGCCGGTCTTCCAGGTAATGCTCAAAATCCTGTGTCGGTTTTCTGATGGCCATAGTCAAAAATCCATAACCAATGATGAACAGTACGCCGGTCACGATAAAGACTGCCGGGATGCCGATATAACCGCTGACGATTCCACCGAACATCGGGCCGATAATATTACCGAGGAAACGGAAGCTGGTGTTATATCCCATGACTTCTCCCTGTACTTCAATAGGTGCTTCACGCCGGACGAGCGCTGTTGTAATTGGTATCATACCGCCGGTCGAGATTCCGAATAAGAAACGCAGCAAGACCAGCTGCCAGAGGGAAGTGACGAAAGCCTGAGGAATAATGAAGACAAATGACAGGATCAGTAAAATGCCGAGTATCTTCTCGTAACCGAGATCATCCCCGAGTTTCCCCCAGACTCTTGCGAACAATAAGTTGCCGAGCCCCGTCGCACTGAATGTTAAACCTGCGAGAAACGCTACATTCGTCGCGGCATGGGTCAGATCAGCCACATAAAGTGAAAGCAGTGGCTGGATACTGAAGTTACCCACTTGAATCAAAGTGGTCACGACCATTATGTTGAACATTAAACGATGTTTGAACAGACCGCCTAAAATAACTTTGCGCGAGTACACAACAACTCTGCGTGCTTTCACACGGTGTTCTTCCTTAATTCCGACTAATACGAGAAGTGTCGCGATCACAACAGAAACAGATGTGATAATGAACGTATAACTGAATCCGAAACTGTCGGCCATGATACCGCCTAAAATCGGACCGAACAGCATACCCGCCACGCCGCCCATCTGCAGCGTACCGAGCATTTTACCTGCTTGTTCACGCGGCGTCTGAGAAGAAATGAATGCCAGCGAAGTCGGTAAAAAGCCGGTAACCAGTCCATTCAATAAGCGTAATACAAAAAATACCTCAACCGAATTTACAAACCCCATTAAAAACACGGAAATGGCAATACCAAATCCGTTAATCAATAAAATCGGCTTAAATCCGTAACGATCGGCAAAACGTCCCCAAACAGGCGACATGAGCAAGGCAGTAATGAACGTACCGCCAAAAATCAACCCCGCCCATCTTTGAACATATTCCTCCGAATAATTACCAAATGTATCTATATATAACGAAAGAAAAGGCATAATCATCGTCATCGTGCCCGAAACCAAAAAGTTGGTTACCCAGATGATAATAAAATTCTTCTTATGTCTACTCAAAAGCTGGACCACCTTTATAAAATTGTATAATAAACAGTATAAAACAATTCGGCAACCGAAGGAAACATAGTGCTTGTATGTACAAAAGCGGAGAGCGCCGTTTAGCCTCGACAGGCGTTGGAAGACTTGCCGCAAAGGCGTTTTTTTTGCCTTTTCGGCAAGTCTGAAACGACCCGAGAGGCTGGCGCTCGCAGCTGGATGCCACCAAAAGCGGAGACGGCTGTTCTGCTCCGACAGGCACTGGAGGTCTTAAAAGAAAGGCGCTCTTTGCCTTTCCTTTAAGACTGAAGTGACCCGAGGAGCTAGCCGTCGCAGCTGGATGTCACCAAAAGAGGAGAGCGCCATTTAGCCTCGACAGGCGTTGGAAGGCTTACCGCAAAGGCGTTTTTTGCCTTTTCGGCAAGTCTGAAACGACCCGAGAGGCTGGCGCTCGCAGCTGGATGCCACCAAAAGCGGAGACGGCTGTGCAGAGGCGGCAGGCATAAGGCGAAGCTGCGAAGCGGCGTCCTTTGCCGCACAGCAGCTTTGACTTATGTCCCGAGCCTCTAGCCGTCGCAGCTGGATGCCAACAAAAGGGGAGACGGCTGTCCAGCTCCGACAGGCACTGGCCGACTAAATTCGCCGCGTCCTGCGGCAACGTCGGCACTAGTACATCCTGTACGTCGGAGTCTTAAAAGAAAAGCGCTCTTTGCCTTTCCTTTAAGACTGAAGTGACCCGAGGAGCTAGCCGTCGCAGTTCCAAAAAAACTCTGTCAACTAACTGTCACAAGTACAATTATCGAAATCCATGAACATTTATGATAAACTGTTTTCATGAACAAACCACTACAAAATGTAGACATGCACGTAAATCAGAGGAGGAATTCCATGTACCCGCAATTATCAACAGAAGTAGCAGAAAACGAAGCACTAGTTGTGATGAACACCACAATGGGACCTATTAAAATAAAGCTTTTCAAAGAGCAGGTGCCGAAGACGGTTGAAAACTTCCTGACGCACGCGGAAAACGGCTACTACGACGGAATCATTTTCCACCGTGTAATCCCTGACTTCATGATTCAGGGCGGAGACCCGACAGGAACAGGAATGGGCGGCGAAAGTATCTACGGTGATTCATTTGAAGATGAATTTACAATGGATCTGTTCAACCTTCGCGGAGCACTTTCTATGGCGAACGCAGGCCCGAACACTAACGGCAGCCAATTTTTCATCGTACAGGCATCAGCTTTAGCGGGTGCATCTCCTGATCAATTGAAAAAAGGCGGCTGGCCTGAGGAAATCGCAGAAGCTTATGCAGAAAACGGCGGCACACCGCATCTGGATCAAAAACATTCAGTATTTGGCCAAGTAATTGAAGGAATGGATGTAGTGGACAAAATCGCAGGTGCAAAACGCGATCGCCAGGACAAGCCGAAGGAAGAAATCAAAATCGAGTCGATTGAGATCGTACAAAAATAAACAACAGCCAGCAAGCAATAGGGGGAAACCAGAATGAATTTCGTTTTGTTAATGCCTTTCCTATACTTTCCTGAAGATAAAGCAGAATACATTCCGGCTGCCATCTCATTCGTCATTTTCATGATCTTGATGCTGTTTGCATTTCGCTGGATCATCAAAAAATCAAAGCGGCAGGAAGAAGAAACGAAAGAGCTCGAGCAACGCATTCTTAAAGAACGGCAACAAAATAAAAACCAAGAACATCCCGTCGATTGAACGGGATGTTTTTTCATTTAACGCAAAAGATTCATTAAACACAGATATTTGTCGAAAATGTGGCGGATTCTCTTTTTTCTTGCCAAATGCTATGCTATGATAAAAGAAAACAAAAATAAGGTGACAAATCGTGCAAACCGTGGAAATGAATAAAAGGGCAGCCATGTTGTTAAAACAATGGGATCCATTTGGGGCAGGGGCAGAGGCGTATGAATTGGAAATCACAGATGTCCTTTCCTCATTGCAGCATATTGACCATCCGACAGACTTAGCCAAATGTATCCGTGAAGTCTACGAGCACTCTTATGAAATTTGGATTCCTTTAGAAAATTGCATGGACATATCTTATAAATTATTGGCGGTTAAGTATAAAGCCAAGTGTATTGTCTAATTTCAAATCTACCAAAACCGCCCTTTTCCAGAGTGGCGGTTTTTTGTTCAACTGCCGGAAATATGGTATACTATGAAGCGGCCGCAATGGCAGACTAGATACTATAGAGTGGGAGCTGTTTTGCATGTCTCATAATTTTGCAGTAGGAGATGAGCTTACCGGTAAAGTTACCGGCATACAGCCATACGGCGCGTTCGTCGCATTGGATGCTTCAACGCAAGGGTTGGTGCATATCTCTGAAATTACGTACGGATTTGTCAAAGATATTCATGAATACTTGGAAGTGGGACAGGAAGTTCATGTCAAAGTGCTCGATGTTGATGAAAAGGCGAGTAAAATCAGCTTATCAATCCGTGCTTTACAAGAGCCGCCCAGCTCCTACCAAAACCATCACCGCTCTCGCCAATCCTTGCAGGAACGTGTGGATCAGCAAGATGCAGATGGGTTTAATTCACTCAAAGACAAGTTAAAAGATTGGATCGAGCAATCGGGCCATTAAAAACTCGCGGATGCATTCAGTTGCTTCCGCGTTTTTTTATACATTACTTAAAGAGGTGTACTTTGACTTCAATCCCATTATCTTTCATAATTAGATATGTAAACGCTATCATAAACTATGTTGATAATAAAAGGAGGATTTGATTAATATGATTCCATACAAGCATGAACCTTTTACCGATTTTACAGTCATGGAAAACCGCAGAGCCTACGAAGACGGACTTCGGACAGTAGAAAATTATTTGGGGCAAGACTATCCCCTGATTATTGACGGGAAGCGGATTATGACGGATGAAAAAAAAGTATCAAACAATCCTTCTGATAAAAAAGTGATTATCGGCAATGTGTCGCAGACTACCCGGGAGTGGGCTGAGCAGGCTATGACAGCTGCAAATGAAGCATTTGAAACATGGCGTAAAGTGAAGCCGGAATATCGTGCTGATGTGCTGTTTAAGGCGGCTGCGATTGTCAGAAGGCGGAAGTTCGAGTTTTCTGCCCTATTGACGAAAGAAGCAGGAAAGCCATGGAATGAAGCTGATGCAGATGTAGCGGAAGGGATTGATTTCCTGGAATATTACGGCCGTCAAATGCTGAAGCTGAAAGACGGCATACCTGTGGAAAGCAGACCGGGTGAATATAACCGTTTCGATTATATTCCCCTCGGCGTCGGTGTCGTCCTGTCTCCTTGGAATTTTGCGTTCGCTATTATGGCAGGGACCACCGCCGCAGCGCTCGTTACTGGCAATACCGTTTTATTGAAACCTGCTTCAACTGCCGCTGTCACTGCTTATAAGTTTCTGGAAGTGCTGGAACAGGCGGGTATGCCTAAGGGAGCCGTCAATTATATTCCGGGTTCCGGTTCGGAAATTGGAGATTATCTGGTCGATCATCCTTCAACCCGGTTTGTTTCATTCACTGGTTCCAGAGAAGTAGGAACACGGATTTTCGAACGTGCAGCAAAAGTACAGGAAAGTCAGAAGTGGCTAAAGCGTGTGATAGCGGAAATGGGCGGCAAAGATACAATTGTAGTAGACAATGAAGCAGATTTGGAACTGGCTGCGCAGTCCATAGTCAATTCGGCATTCGGGTTCAGCGGACAGAAATGCTCAGCTTGTTCACGGGCCATTATTCATGAAGAGGTATATGACGAAGTAGTTGAACGTGTTGAGAAGCTGGCCAAGTCATTTCTTTGGGGTGATCCGACAGACGGGGAGAACTTGGCGGGTCCGGTTATTGATCAGGCGGCATACGATAAAATCATGGAATATATTGAAATTGGCAAGGCGGAAGGACGTCTGATTGCCGGCGGGACAGGAGATAACGCGAAAGGTTATTTTATCGCGCCGACGGTTTTTGCGGATGTAGACCCGCATGCACGGATTTCACAGGAAGAAATTTTCGGGCCGGTCGTTGCGCTGTCGAAAGCTTCTTCATTTACGGAAGCGATTCAATTTGCAAACGATACCGATTATGGATTAACCGGTGCAGTCATCACGACGAACCGCAGCCATATCGAACAAGCGCGTGAAGATTTCCATGTCGGCAATCTATATTTCAACCGTGGATGCACAGGCGCAATTGTCGGGTATCAGCCGTTTGGCGGTTTTAATATGTCCGGCACCGATTCAAAAGCAGGCGGGCCGGATTATCTGCAGCTTCACATGCAGGGAAAGACTACCTCGGAAATGTTGTGAGCAGAATGAAAGGGGTGAAGGGATATGACAAAATCAGAAAGAATCATCGAGCAGACGGAAAATTTCGGCGCGCCGAATTATACACCACTGCCGATCGTCATTTCTGAAGCAGAAGGAGTATGGGTGAAAGATCCGGAAGGCAATAAGTATCTGGATATGCTCGCGGCTTATTCGGCTGTCAATCAAGGGCACCGCCATCCCACGATAATTCAAGCGCTGAAAGATCAGGCGGACCGTGTCACACTGACTTCACGTGCGTTCCATAACGATCAGCTGGGGCCGTGGTACGAAAAAGTATCCGTTCTGACCGGTAAAAATATGGTGCTTCCAATGAATACGGGAGCAGAAGCAGTGGAAACTGCAATAAAGGCGGCGAGGCGCTGGGCGTATGAAGTGAAAGGCACGCCAAAAGATCAGGCTGAAATCATCGCATGTATCGGAAATTTCCACGGACGTACGCTGGGGGCTGTTTCATTGTCGTCTGAAGCAGAATATAAAAGAGGATTCGGTCCTCTGCTGCCCGGCATCAAACTAGTGCCGTACGGAGATATAGAAGCATTGAAGAATGCGATTACGCCGAATACGGCAGGATTTATCATCGAACCGATTCAAGGCGAGGCAGGCATTCGGATTCCGACGCAAGGATTTTTGAAAGAGGCAGCAGAGCTTTGTAAAAAAGAACAAGTTCTCTTTATAGCGGACGAAATCCAGACGGGACTTTGCCGTACAGGGAAAATGTTTGCATGTGACTGGGAAGAAGTCGTGCCGGACATATATATTCTGGGCAAAGCATTGGGCGGGGGAGTATTTCCGATATCTTGCGCAGTTGCAAATGACGATGTGCTGAGCGTTTTTAATCCTGGATCTCACGGCTCGACATTCGGAGGTAACCCGATGGCATGTGCTGTCTCGATTGCATCGATCAATGTACTGGAGAAAGAAAATTTAGCAGAGAAGTCCGCTGAACTTGGTAAATATTTTATGGACGAATTGCAAAAAATTATACACCCTTCTATAAACGAAGTTCGCGGCAGAGGACTTTTCATTGGAATGGAACTGAATGAAGCAGCTCGTCCCTACTGTGAAAAACTGAAGGAATCGGGCTTGCTGTGCAAGGAAACGCATGAGACGGTGATTCGCTTTGCTCCGCCGCTTACCATTACCAAAGAGGAGCTCGACTGGGCGCTGGAGAAAATCCGCAACGTGTTTCAGACTGAATAAAAGTCAATTTCAGCAATGAATTCGAAAAAGGTTTAGAATTCAGGGTGGAATTCTCAAAACGCACGTGCTATAATATGGCCGTGAAAGACAATACCAAACAAAGAGGCGAACCATACAATGACTGAAAACCTGAATCTATTTACGTCTACGCAAGTTGTCATCAAAGAAGCACTTGAAAAGTTAGGCTATGATGAAGGAATGTATGAACTACTGAAAGAACCACTGCGTATGGTGGAAGTACGAATTCCTATCCGCATGGATGATGGAAAAACAAAAGTATTTACGGGTTACCGTGGCCAGCACAATGATGCGGTCGGACCTACAAAAGGCGGAGTTCGTTTCCACCCGGGAGTTACTGCCGATGAAGTGAAGGCGCTTTCTATGTGGATGACGCTGAAAGCAGGAATCGTCGACTTGCCGTATGGCGGCGGTAAAGGCGGAATCATCTGTGACCCGCGTGAAATGTCGATGGGCGAGTTAGAACGTTTAAGCCGGGGATATGTTAGAGCGCTCAGTCAAGTGATGGGGCCTGCAAAAGACATTCCAGCACCGGACGTCTTTACGAATTCACAGATTATGGCATGGATGATGGATGAGTACAGTGCGATTGATGAATTTAACTCACCGGGATTCATTACAGGTAAGCCGGTAGTATTAGGCGGATCACATGGCCGTGACCGTGCGACTGCTGAAGGTGTAACAATTATTATTAACGAAGCGGCAAAACGCCGCAATATCGATATGAAAGGCGCCCGTGTCATCGTTCAGGGATTTGGTAACGCAGGTAGTTTCCTTTCTAAATTCCTTCATGACGCAGGAGCGAAAGTAATTGGTATTTCTGATGCTTACGGTGCTTTGCACGATCCGGATGGTTTAGACATCGATTACTTATTGGATCGTCGCGACAGCTTCGGTACTGTCACTACATTATTCGACAACACGCTGACAAATGCGGAGTTGCTGGAGATGGATTGTGATATCTTAGTGCCGGCTGCCATCGAGAACCAGATTACTGAAAAAAATGCACATAACATCAAGGCGGATATCGTAGTGGAGGCAGCAAATGGCCCGACTACATCTGAAGCTACGAAAATTCTTACAGACCGTGGAATTTTATTGGTACCTGACGTATTGGCTAGTGCCGGCGGTGTAACCGTTTCATACTTTGAATGGGTACAGAATAATATGGGCTATTACTGGACTGAAGAAGAAGTGCGCGATCGCATGACGGAAAAAATGGTCACAGCATTCGAAAATGTATATAATGTTGCGACTACTCGCAATATGGATATGCGTTTGGCTGCTTATATGATCGGTGTAAGAAGAACTGCTGAAGCCAGCCGTTTCCGTGGCTGGGTTTAAGTAAATCAAAATAAGGCATCTCCTCTATGATGAGGAGATGCCTTTTATCGTTATTCAGCTGAAGGAACCGGCGCCTGTTCCTCTTCATCCCGATGCCAATAATTGAACAGTACACCAAGTGTCAATAAGCCGGACAATCCAATAATTACATATAAAAAACGGGCAAGCGGCTGGTAAGCGCCTTCTGTTAATTGGGCGATCACGTCAAAACGGAAAATACCGACGACGCCCCAATTTAAAGCACCAATAATCGTAACGGCTAATGCTAGTTTTTGAAGTGTTTCCATACGATCTCCTCCTAAAATCAAGTATATCCCAATTCCAGAACACTATACTTGCATCGCAAATACATCTTTTTCATAATAGAGACAACACGAAGGAGGAATTTGAATGGATAACTTTGTATTTCAGAATCCGACAAAGCTCATATTTGGCGAAGGTCAGCTGCAACGCCTTCCTAAAGAACTTAATGCTTACGGTAAAAGAGTGTTGCTTGTATACGGTGGAGGCAGCATCAAGCGCAACGGTTTATACGATGAGCTCATAAAGATATTTGCCGATAATGATTTTAAAGTCACAGAAATGGCTGGAGTAGAACCTAACCCTCGTCTGTCAACCGCAAAACGCGGAGCAGATTTGTGTAAAGAGCATAATATTGATGTGATTGTCGCTGCTGGCGGCGGTTCAGTTATTGACTGTACAAAATTAATTGCTTCTGCTGCTAAGTATGACGGAAACCCTTGGGATTTCGTAATGGGGAAAGAAAGACCGAAAGAAGCACTTCCTTTTGGAACAATCTTAACACTGACTGCAACCAGTTCAGAAATGAATGCTGGTTCTGTTATTACAAATGAAGAAACTCAGGAAAAGTATGGCTGGGGCGGACCGCAGAACTATCCGAAATTCTCCATATTGGACCCTGCTTATACACTTACGGTGCCGATAGATCAGACAGTCAACGGAATTGTAGACACGATGTCACATATTTTTGAACAATACTTCCATACGGCAGATCAAGCGCCGTTTCAGGATGCAATGTGCGAAGCAGCTTTGCGTCAAGTCATGGAAATTGGCGGGAAGTTGGTGAAGGACCCTGATAATCTCGAATTAAGAGAAGCCATGATGATGGCAGGAGTCTGGGGACTGAATGGATTCCTATCGATGGGAACAAGAGGAGACTGGGGCACGCATGATATTGAACATGCAATTTCTGCGGTTTATGATATCCCTCATGCCGGCGGTTTAGCGATCCTATTCCCCCATTGGATGAAGCAGACATATACCCGCAACCCGAAACGTTATGTCCAGCTGGCTGTGAATGTATTCGATGTAGATCCCGCCGGTAAAACAGATGAGGAAATTGCAAAAGAAGGCGTTGATCGTTTGAGCGCTTTTTGGAAGCAGATCGGGGCGCCGTCATCGCTTGCCGATTATGAGATTGATGATTCGAAGCTGGAATTGATAGCGGATAAAGCGGCTGTCAATGGCCCGTTAGGCGGCTATGCAAAGCTGTCACGTGATGAAGTACTGGAATTATTGAAAACTTGTTTATAATAGAAAAAGCAACAAGTCTGCGGGCTTGTTGCTTTTTCTATGGGTAAATGACAAGTTCCACCGACTCTACAAACGACAGAGTTGTCAGTTCTACATAGAGGGAGGAAGTAGACTTCTTCGGAAGGGCAGAGAGTTTAAACTGTAATTCATGCCGATATTGGTGCTGCTCAGTCTGAAACTGTCTAATTCTCATATGGTCGATTTCCATACTTTCTTTTCTGAGATATTCTACGAGTTCTTCAATCTTGGATTTATCTGATATGATAACGATGCAGGACGCTTCCTTCATTCGTAAACGTCTTGGTCCAAACCGGCTTAAAAATGGCGCAATCATTTCTATGACCAGCATGACACTGATTACTGCAAAGAAAGCTTCTATATAGAATCCTGCACCAACAGCAATTCCGATACCTGCTGAGCCCCATATCATCGCGGCTGTTGTGAGACCGGTGATGTTGTCGTTGTCTCTTCTGAGTATAGCACCGGCCCCCAGAAATCCGATCCCGCTGACGATTTGTGCTGACAGACGCAGCGGATCCATTGTAATATTGATATCATCTCTTGCCGGTACCAAATAAGCCGCTTCCATCGAGATGATAGTTAACAGGCAGCTGAACGTAGCGATTACAGCACTTGTTTTCAATCCGATCGGTTTCTTTTTTATTTCCCGCTCGACGCCGATGATTAAACTTAGTAAAAGCGCAATTCCAATCTTCATAACTGCTTCTAAATTAAATGATTCAGTTAGCAAGCCCGTCATGTTTCATCCTCCTTTATTGACGATTTAATCGAAAATGCTTTGGGTGGATATTTTTGAGTGCTCATCTTTACTTCCTATTGTATAGGGTAGAGTGATAGAAAGAGAAGTGAAATGTTGTGAATAAACCAGTGATTCATCCGTATATACCCATTGCAATTGGCGTTCTGACTGTAGGCTTATCTGCGATCTTCGTCAAATTGACAACTGCTGATGCCGGAGTTACTGCATTTTATCGTATGTTTTTTTCGGTAGTTATTATGCTTCCCTTATTTTTATTATCTTATAGAAGTGAACTTCGGGACCTTAAAAGCAGAGACTGGCTGTTCTCCGGGTTAGCAGGCCTCTTTTTAGCTATTCACTTTGTGCTTTGGTTTGAATCGCTGAATTACACTTCCGTTGCCAGTTCGACGGTGCTGGTTACTCTGCAGCCGATCTTCGCATTAGCGGGCACAGCATTGTTCTTTAAAGAAATTATTACAGGAAAAATGCTGACAGCAGTTTTAATTGCGCTCACAGGAAGTGTTATTATCAGCTGGGGGGATTTCCAAGTCAGCAGTACAGCTCTTTTTGGGGATGTATTGGCGCTGTTAGCCTGCGGTTTTATTACAGCTTATTTATTAGTAGGGCAGGATGTGCGTAAAAGAGTATCGCTCATTACCTATACATTCCTCGTATATTCCGCAAGCTCTATTATACTATTCGCATACGTTCTATATGAACGGCAGCCGTTGATCAGTTATCCTGCTTCTGACTGGATGTGGTTTCTAGCATTAGCACTGTTACCAAACCTTTTGGGTCATTCGCTTTTTAATTGGGCAATAAAATGGGTCAGTACGAATGTAATCTCTATCACTATTTTATTTGAACCGGTAATTGCCTCCGCGGCCGCTTACTTTGTCCTGCGTGAAAATATCACAACTACTCAATTAGCAGGGGGAATCATTGTTCTGGCAGGGATTCTGCTGTTTATAATAGACTTCAAAGAAATAAATAAAAAACTTTTTACGAAAAAGGCTTGATTTCTATATTGAATCTATTGTATATTAGTTCTTGTCGCTTGGGACGCACATTAAATCAACGAAAAAACTTTTAAAAAAACTTGTTGACTTAAAGTGCCGCTGAGTGTAATATAGAGAAGTCGCTTTTGCAGGACAAACCAAA